>JAYVKG010000246.1:0-40026 GCA_043768625.1 Betaproteobacteria bacterium | reverse complement strand
TTTCCCTTTCGTCTAGATAACAAAAGGGTACCGCAGCTTGACGCCTCACCCCTCATCAATACGCCTTGAGGTGTAGGGAGTCGTACTGGAATCCACGTTATTGGTCCGCAACGCGCACCAGTGCTAGTGTTTGTAATATTCAACTTCACTTTTTGAGTCTCGGATTTAGTACATCTCGCAGCTGATCCGCCACCAGATTAATCGACATGATTGTGAGCAACAGCGCCAGACCTGGATAAAAACTTATCCAATATTTACCGCTCAATAAGTAAGTAAAGCCATTGGAGATCAGTAAGCCCAGCGACGGTTCGGTAATCGGCAGCCCCAGCCCCAGGAAGGAAAGCGTCGCTTCCAGCGAAATCGCATGCGCGACCTGTACTGTGGCCACCACGATCAACGGTGGCAAACAATTCGGCAGCAGATGGAGGAACAGGACGCGCGTTTTTGACAGCGACAGCACGCGCGCCGCCTCTACGTATTCCTTCTGCATTTCCACCAGCGCCGACGCGCGAACGGTGCGGGCGTAATAGGCCCACTGCACGGTAATGAGCGCGATGATCACTTTGTCCACGCCCTGCCCGAATACCGCGAGCAAAATCAGGGCCAGCAAAATTGCCGGGAATGACAACTGGATATCGACCACGCGCATCACAAGTGTATCGACCCAGCCACCGAAGTAGGCGGCTATCAAGCCGAAGGTAAGGCCGATAGCCACCGCGAACAAGGTACTTGCCACACCCACGCCGAGAGAAATGCGCAGACCGTAAAAAATGGCGGATAGCATATCGCGGCCCTGATCGTCCGTGCCGAGTAGATAGGTGGTGCCCATGGCGGATTTTTCGCCAGGTGCCAATTTGCTGTCCATTAAGTCAATCTGCGCCAGGTCGTAGGGATTTTGCTGGGAGATAAAGGGGGCGAGGATGGCGATCATAATTACCAGCAGCAACACACCCAATCCCATCAAGGCGAGCTTTGACTCTGCAAATTCAGCCACAATTCTGCGCAGCGGAGTTTCCTCGCGTAGCAACGGGTCGCTAATGGACACATTGATCTGCATCTCAGTGCCCCGACCCCGGAAACTGCCCCAGTCGAACCCGCGGATCAAGCAACGAATACACGATATCGACAACAAAATTAATGACGACGAATAACATTACGATCACCATCAGATACGCGACGATCACGGGACGGTCGAGTTGGTTAATGGAATCGATCAGCAGCTTGCCGGTACCCGGCCAGGCAAAGATCGATTCGGTAACTATGGCGAAGGCAATGACCGAGCCAAACTCAAGCCCGATTACGGTGACGATGGGAATCATGATGTTCTTCAATACATGCACGCCAATCACCCGTGACTGCGAAAGTCCTTTGGCCCGCGCAAACTTTACATAATCCTGCAACAGTGCCTCCCGCGTTTGTGCGCGTGTGAGCCGGATCAGCAACGAAAGTTTAAACAACGCCAGATTGAGCGCCGGTAGTAGTAAATGCGCTATGCCGTCCCAGGACAGAAAGCTCACCTGTACGCCCAGCAGGTTGACCGTTTCACCGCGTCCATTTGACGGCAGCCAGCCGAGATACACCGAGAAAAACATGATCAAAATAAGCCCAACCCAGAACGTCGGCAGCGAAAAGCCGACAATAGAAACCGCCATGATGCTGCGACCTATAATGCTTTCCGGCTTCAGTCCGGCTACCAAACCCAGTGGAATGCCTAGCAGCACCGCCATCATCGTTGCCAATAAAGCCAGTTCAATCGTTGCCGGCATTTTGGACAGAATCAGTTCCAGCGCGGGAACACCAAAAACAAACGAGCGGCCAAGATCACCCGACAGCGCACCTTTGAGGAACGCACCAAACTGAGCGTAAAGGGGCTTATCCAGCCCCAGCGCCACGGTGGCTCGCATCCTCTCGATATCATCCGCCTGCGGATTGACCAATAGCTCGATCGGGTTGCCAATGGCATAAACCCCAACAAACACAAGCATCGCCATCACCAGCAGGACAAAACCGGATTGGGCAAAGCGGCGGAGGGCATAGACGAACATGGATTGATTTCGGACTAGTGAACAGGTTCGGGTGGCATAAGGTAGTCAGTGGCGTTTTCGCAGATAAAAACGCACGCCGAAGCCGATATTTTAATCGTTTCAAAGACGGCCGAGCCACCGGGCATGACTCAGATAGTCGGATACGCTCGCCGCGCGCTGGGGCGGCTCCGCTAGTCGGTAGACGGCGCCCAATGGCGAGGCGATTCAGCGCTTCAGTAACACATCAAAATTTTCGGAATCGGATTGGCCGTAGCTACTTTTTATGCAAGGCGGGCCGCGCTGCCCGGGCCTGACTTTGCAACCGCGCATTGAGGTGCCGCAACCGGTATTTTCGGCCCAGGAACTTCAGCAGTGGCGTTGCATATTTTTCTACACTTTTTCGTGAATGATCACGCCCTCCATCGGATCCACCGGCTGTTGCCACGGTGCAGCCTCGATCACCCGACGGCCTTCGGCAACACCGTCTTGCATTCTTGCGTTAATACCGCTTGGTGAGAAATCAATATCTTTAAGTTGGTCTTCGCCCGTTCGCGGCGGTACCACCAGCGGCACCACATGGATGGTGGTGCCGCAACCCCACGACGTGAGTTACCTGACTTCTACCGAGGTTGCGGCGTTTACTGAAACATGCCGGGCAACTTCGCGAATAATATATCGCAAGTGGTGATTTTTTTGCGGCCGCGTAATGTGACTTGTGGTTCGGCTGGCGTACTGGATATCCTTTTCGCGATCCAACACTTCCCACAACGTTTCCGGCTCCGGCCCTACTGGATTCTGCGTATTGCGGCGAACGTGACCGTTCATTCTGGGTGAACGTGACCGCTACGCATGCGCTGGTGTTACGCGGCTAAATTGTAAGGTCTGCGGTCACGATGGGTCGATATTTTTCTCCTTTTTGGCGGTTTTCTGCCGGCCTGTACGTAGTGAATCACCGGTCCGTGTGAAACGTTGATTGCGTGCATGACGTGGTCAAGGATCGCGTCGGCAATGGCCGCGTCGCCAATCCAGCTATGCCAATGCCCAACCGGCAACTGACTATTAATGATCGTCGCCCTGGAGCGGCGCGGTCGTCGATCATCTCCAATAAGTCTGATCGGGTCATGCTATCGCTGTCTTCAATGGCTGCTTGTCCATATTTCAGGTGCGCGTTCTTAAGCAGACGCAGCAGTTTCCTGCCGCTGCGGCAGTGGACCTCACGATCAACCAGCAACGCCAGACGCTCTTCAAAGCTCAAGGCATTGATGCCCGGCTGGGTCAGTTGTTGCTCTGGGCTCATCGCCAAGCCGTCGAGTTTTAAGGTGCGCTTTTGCGCCATGGTGGCGCGCATCATCATTTCAGGTTTCCTTATTCGTTGTCCCGTATTCCGGGTGTTATTCGTATTCGCCGTTGTTTATTGATAGTAGCCAGGGCCGCGCAGGTGAGCATGGTCTGGACTGACCCAGTCCGCAGCCGATGTCGGCGGCGTGGTTTGGTCACGGTTGTTGGCCAGAATGTCGCGTACATGGCGACACCGGCAAGTGCCGATCTGTAACGCCAAGGTGCATCCCGTTTCCAGCTGTGCCTTGCTGTAGGGCTTGGCCAATGACAGCAAACCCAGGCTGGCGCGAAAGCCGTGTTCGGGATGTCTGTTCTCCGCCAGCAGCCGAGACACCACCTCGGCCGCAGCCGGGGCCAACGCTCTGGCCCCAGTGGATATCAGTCGCTGCGGTGTCGATTCCATGTGCGCGCGATGGGCCGCTGGCATGTTGGCTTCGGCGGTGGTGAAGCCGCCCCCGCCCTGACGGCTGCTGCGCACATGGCAAGCCACGCGCTGGCCGCGATGCAGAATCCCGACGCCGGTGGCGGTGACCCACGCAGTGAGCTCCCGCCTGACCAGGGCGCGCGACACGCTGTAACGATGGCGCTCGACTTCAACTTGATAGTCGATGTGCGCCTTGACGGTCTTGAAGTGAGCTATCTCATCGCGTTGCGCGGGTAACGGCAACAAAGCCGGTTGATCGAGTGCCGCGAAGGGTCTGGCGCGACTGCCGGGGAGTTTTTGGAAGGAGCGCAGGCGAAGGTGTAGCTGGAGGCGTCCAGGGCAGCCTCCAAGATATGAGCGCGGCTGCCATCGGTGAGTGCGATGGTGGGTTCGGCGTAATCGATGAACAGTTTCTCGCTGGCGCGGTGGATCTGGCGCATCGAGCACTTGAGTTGCCGGGCGAAGCGCCGCTAGTTGTCGCAGAACCGGGAGTAGGCGTAGGTCTGGCTCTGGGTGTTGTCGGCGCGGTATTCTTCCCATAGCAGCATCAGCGTCACGCCTTTGCGGCACAGCTCCTGATGGATCAGACCGTAATCGGGCTGTACATGATCGCGTGGCTTCTGGGGGCAACCAGCAGCAATCGCTCAAGTGCGGCTTCGTCGTGGCCTTGTACTGTCGGCCAGCCCAGGCCGCTGATGCGGCCAGTCCAAGCTATTTGGCGACGGCGCCTTTGGAGATGCCCAGTGCGGCGGCGATCTGCTCGTATGAGAGCTTGGCGTCCGTTTTAGTCGTAGTACGTCTTTACCTTACGCACATTGATCCATGGCGGGGGCACGCTGTGTCCAGACAAAAAACCGGAAGCGTATCCGCTCAGTTGCTCAAATGCGTAACACCATTACTGCGTTGTACGACGCCGTTCCGGCATCGTGACCGAAAATTCCGGACGAGGTCCGAAATCGGTCACGTTCGTCCGGAATCGTCTGGCACGATGCTCCAAAGTACCCAGGGTTTCCCAGGTTGATCGTAAAAAATCACCGAGGTTCTTCTAGGCCTGTGATCGAACACCGATTCGACCGGCGCGTTGGAAAAAATTGCGCCGTCCCAGTAAGATTCACCATCGATAGGTAACGCCGGAAGCACAGGTGGCAGCGCGCCGGAAGCCATATTGTGGTCGATCTCAATGATTTCTGGGCGGCTGTCAAAGTAGCGCATTTCGCCAGTGCCGACATTTACGGCACCAACGGTGAGGCGCGTATGGCAGGCATTTAGGTAGTCGAAATCAACGAGCTCCGCGAGTGTCGCACGCATTGGCTTGATGGAATAGTACGAGGCCTATTCAACCCCCACCCGTGCCCGCGCGCCCTGCAAATATTGTTTGCGTGGAGTGAAGAATGCGGGGACTCAGCGCGTGATCGTGTTCAGGTTGGCCATCGTTTGGCAGTACGCTGCCAGAAACGCGGGCAGCCTGTATCCACTGTCCTGCTGTACGCCTTTCCAGAATGCGTGCAGGCGGTCGACCCACTGCGCTGACGGATTGCCGGCAATGATTGCGCCGTTAAACGCACCTATCGACGTGCCAATCACGCGGTCGGATTCAATGTCCGCCTCATCCAGGGCCGGAACCGCGCCAACCTGAAATTCACCAAGGGCCCCACCGACTTGCAGTACCAGCACCGCCAGACCTGGCAAGCCGGCACTACCAGCTTTCAAGCGGATAGCCGCACGCGCCGCTGCAAGCGTTTTTTTAAGTGGGATCTGGATTTGTTTGCCAACTTCACGCCTTCTCCATCCCGCCGATTTACGCATTCAACATAATTTAATTTACGCGGGATCTCCACCGACAATCTGTCGGATGAGCTGCCGGAAACTGACGCGTTGGTATGAAAAACTTTTTTGCTCAAAAATTTGCCCGCTGCGCGACGACGCACCATGGCGACGGACCGTCACTTCAGCGGCTTCAATCCAGACGCCAGCGTGTATTGATCGGTACGTGCCGTGTACTTCAATCCTTGTGCTGCAGCCCAGGTGCTGACCTCGTAATGCAGCGGAATGAGGCCTACATCCTCCATAACCATTTCTGCAGCTTGCTGGATCATGCCCTCGCGCTTTTTGTCGTCCATGGTCAATAACGCTTCGGACAAGACTTTGTCGAACGCGGGATTGGAATACCGGCCACGGTTGGTCACCCCCATGCCTTTAGCTTGATCATAGGTTGCCAGCAATGAGCGCATTGCCGAGCCCTGCTCGCCGCTTTCGGTGCCCCACCCCAATAGCATATAGCCGAATTCAAGCTTGGTTGCGCGGGTGAAATATACTGCGGACGGCAAAGTTTCCACTTTGGCGTCGATGCCGATACGCGAATACATCTGTGCAATAGCCTGAACCACGCCCGCGTCATTGATATAGCGATTATTGGGGCCGTGCAAGGTCAACGCAAAGCCGTTTGCGTAGCCTGCTTCGGCCAACAGCTTTTTGGCGCGGTCCGGATCAAATTTGGCGGGCTTCAATTTTTTACTGGTGCCATAGAAAAAATCGGGTAGCAACTGCGCCGCAGCCACCGCCTTCCTTTCCATTACGCGCTCTACAATTGCATCACGATTTATTGCTATTGACAGTGCCCTTCTTACCCGCACATCCCTGAACGGATTTTTCTCCAGCGGCTTGCCCGCTTTGTCGAATACAAACGGCGGCGCTTTTTCGGTGCTCTGATTCAAGTGTACGTAAATTACGCGGTTGGAAACCTTGTCAACAAGGTTGTAATTCCTGTCTTTCGAGAGTTTAGGAATATCGGCGGTAGGTACGGTCTCGATCATCTGCACGTCTCCCGAAAGCAACGCTGCAACGCGAGCGGCGGGGTTGGTCAACATCTTGAACGTTACCCTTTCCCACGGTTGTTCGCCGCCCCAATAGCCGTAATTGGGCTTGAATACCACGCGCTGATTGGGTACGTACTCGGCAAATTTGTAGGGGCCGGTGCCAATGGCAGATTTGCCGGAATTGTAGTCGGCAGTCGTGGCTTTCTCACCGCTCTGTTTTGAGACAATCATCACTGAGGCGAGGTCCGAAGGCAGTAACACGTGCGGCGTGGCAGTTTTGAAAATAATCGTGTGGAGATCCACTACCTTTACGTCAATGATCGGCTTAGTGAAAGTCGCGAACGACGAGGGACTGTTCTGCACCTCCGGCACGCGCTTCAGCGAAAATACCACGTCGTCAGCCGTGAAGGCCGAGCCGTCGTGAAAGCGTACCTCCTTCCTGAGCTTGAATTCCCATGTCAAATCGTCAAGCGCCTTCCAGGAGACGGCAAGACCTGGAATCAGTTTCTGGTTTTCATCGCGCTTGATCAATGGTTCAAAGATGTGCAGCGACATCGCGTTGTTCGGCGACAAATTGTGGAAATGTGGATCCATTGACGTAATCGCAGCTTGCAGTCCGATGGAAACATCGCGGGTTTTTGTTTGCGCTTGGACGCCGACCGATAAAGCAAAAACGACCGGCCAAATAAAATAGCAACGCGTGGGGCTGAACATGAAACGCTCCTGTGTGTAATGCACCCGTGTACAAACATATAAGGGAGTTCAAATTAGCGCCAAAGAAGTCTTTGGATACAGGCTGGATAATAGCTGAAACTATTGCATTCCGAACTTTGTAACTTAGGAGCCAAGGTGATGGGTATGATTGAAAGTTTTGAAAAAATGCTGTCGCAGGGCAAAGATAACCCGCTATTGCGTTTTTCACTTGGCAGCGAATATCTGAAATCAGATGCTGTCGATCAGGCGGTGATACATTTGCGCGCTGCAGTCGCGCTAGACCGCGATTATTCCGCTGCCTGGAAACTGCTGGGCAAAGCGCTTGTGCAATCGCACGACGCGGCCGGCGCCAAGGAAGCCTTCAGCAACGGTATTGCTGCGGCCAACGAAAAAGGTGACAAACAAGCGGCCAAAGAAATGGGCGTGTTTTTGAAACGGTTAGGGTAACAATGGGGTGCCAATAGTTCTGGCTGAGCAAGGCAGGTCATATAGCGATAATTTGTTCAGGGGCTTCAGCCCCACAACCTCTCCCATGCTTAACTTACGCTGTTGGCGACGCATTCAGAAAAGTGCGGATTCGCGCGGTACTTATGGAGGGATCGACCACGGCAGTGCCGATATTTTTCAACAAAATTAATCTCATCACACCACCCTCATTTTTCTTGTCGCGGCCCATGTGCTCGAGCATCACGTCGGCCGCGATGCGGGGCATGATGATCGGCAGGCCAGCGGACCTGACAAGCGCAATAGCACGGCTCTGCGAATCGGCATCGAGATATCCGAGTTGATGCGATAGTTGGGCGGCCAGAACCATGCCGCATGCTATCGCTTCGCCGTGTAACCAGACTCCGTAGCCCAACGCCGTTTCGATCGCATGGCCAAACGTATGGCCCAGATTCAATAGCGCGCGGCCCCCATCCCTGGTCGTCTCACGCTCATCGGCAGACACTATCTGTGCTTTGATTTCGCAGGATCGTTTAATCGCATGGGCTAGCGCCTCGGGATGACGACGGTTGAGCGCGCTGATGTTGGCCTCAAGCCAATCAAAAAACGTCGCATCGAGACCGATACCGTATTTAATGACCTCGGCAAGGCCGGATCGGTATTCGCGGTCCGGCAAAGTCTGCAGTGTATTGGTATCGGCGAGCACCAATTGCGGCTGGTAAAAAGCGCCGATCATGTTTTTACCGCGGGGGTGGTTGATCGCGGTTTTGCCACCGACGCTGGAATCAACTTGTGCCAGCAGCGTGGTTGGAATTTGAATAAATGGAACGCCGCGCTGGTATGTTGCTGCGGCAAACCCGCCAATGTCGCCAATCACACCACCGCCAAGCGCGATAAGCGTGGTTTTACGGTCGCACGCGTGTTCAAGCAAGGCGTCGAATATTTGATTCAGCGCAGGCCAGTCTTTAAATCGTTCTCCATCCGGAAGGCAAATTGGCAGCACTTCGACACCATGTCGCCTTAAGGAATCGGCGAGCGCCTCACCATATAGTGGAAACAGGGTTTCATTAGTGACAAGAGCCACGCGTGGCGCGGTCAAAAAATCCAGCAGCGTTGCCGCGTCTTCGAGGAGGGCCGCGCCGATTAATATCGGATAACTACGCTCACCGAGAAAAACCTGTAGCGATGTTCTGATGGTTGCTTCGTGGCTCATAGTGCGCTAGTCATACAGAAGGTGCGGGAAATTCCCAGAGCTGATTTTGCACTAGTCGGTTGGCAATATCCTGCGCGAGTCCGCTGACTTTTGGGTAGCCCGCTGTTTCAACAATCAAATCAGCAATTTCGCTGTACAAAGGCTCACGGATTTCCAGCAAAGACGATAGCACTGCGCGCGGGTTTTCAGCACGTAGTAAGGGTCGCTTGCTGTCGTTTTGGGTTCTCGCCCATAAATCATCCAGTTTTGCGCGCAGATAAACCACTACCCCGGTTGCGCGCAAGACCGCTCGGTTGTCGCTGTGTAAGATGGCGCCTCCTCCGGTCGCCACTAAAATATCCGAGCGCTTGCTTAACTCCGCCATCAACGCCGTCTCACGTTGGCGAAATCCGCTCTCGCCCTCCAGTTCAAAGATGGTGGCGATCGCTACGCCCGTTCGATCTGTCAACGCATGGTCGGCGTCGACAAACGACAGCCGAAGGCACTTTGCCAACGATCGTCCGATGGTGCTCTTGCCTGAACCAGGCATGCCAATTAAATAAATATTGCGTTTTTTTTCTGTCATCGAAGACACTGATTTCAGAGCTCTGCCAGGATTCAAATAAAACGGGGCACCCTTGCGAGCGCCCCGAACAGAAGTAAGTTGGATGGTTAACGAATGGCTTTTGCAAATATCAGCGCACGTTGAGTTGGTCCTTGATGATGCGGGGCGTGATGAAAATCAGAAGTTCTGTTTTATTTTCAATCCGCTGGGTTTTCTTGAACAAATTGCCGAGTAGCGGTATGTCGCCAAGCAGAGGGACTTTGGTGACATTGGTGGATGTTGACTGCTCGAAGATTCCACCCAACACTGCGGTTTCGCCATTTTCAACGAGTATCTGTGTGCGCAGGTTTCTAACATCAAGGATCGGTATTCCCTGCCCAGCGGTACGACCACTCTCCGAATCTTTCTTGATTTCAATATCCATGATCACCTTGTCATCAGGGGTGATCTGCGGCGTAACGTCCAACGACAACACTGCTTGCTTGAACTGCGTAGTCGACCCGCCGCTCGCTGATTGTGTCTGGTACGGGATTTCAGTACCTTGGCTGATCGTCGCCTTGCGCTTGTCCGCTGTGATTATTCGCGGACTGGACACCACCTTGCCGCGACCGTCCGATTCCAGCGCGGACAGCTCAAGACTAACCAAATTACCATTCGCAATATTGAGGATTGAAAGCCCGATAGTACCCGCAGCGCCGGCTACGGGGAGATTTACATTGGCAGGAACAAAGCCCGTCAGTGTTCCGCCTGCGACCGCCGCCGAAGAGTTCAGATCAGGGGCTACACCGAAATTACGGCCATTACTGTTGCTGCCCGATATAAACCCAAAACGTGCGCCAAGCTCTCGTGAGAATTTGTCGTCGGCAATGACGATGCGCGCCTCGATCATGACCTGACGCACCGGTACATCCAATTGCGCGATCAGCTTCCTGACTTCGTCCAGCTTGGTCGGCGTATCGTTGACAAAAAGCGTGTTGGTGCGACCATCCGATGTGGCCCTGCCCCTTTTGGAAAGAATATTTTGATCTTTGTTAGTAATCAGAGTCTGCACATCGGTTGCCTTCGTGTAAGACAATTGAAAACTCTCAGTACGCAGCGCCTCAAGTTCAGAAATCTGCAGGCTCGCTTCAAGGGCTAATTTCTCCTTGGTCGCGAGCTCGTCGGAGGGTGCGATCAGGACCACATTTCCACTCTTGCGCTTGGACAAGCCTTTGGCCTGAAGGATAATATCGAGTGCTTGGTCCCACGGCACATCTTTTAGCCGCAGCGTAAGGCTGCCACCCACGGTATCGCTAGTGATAATGTTGAGGCCGGTAAAATCCGCGATTACCTGCAACACCGCACGTACTTCCACATTCTGGAAATTCAGGGACAATTTTTCGCCGTTATAACCTGCCCCCTGTACCAACTTATTAAGGTCTTCCTTAAGCTGTCTCACTTCGACGATGAATTGCGTGTCGGTCTGGTAGGCCGAATACTCCCAAAGCCCCTTGGGTTCGATTATCATCCGCGTGGTTGGACCCTGACTAACCAAATCTACCAGTCGTACGGGCGTGGCAAAGTCGAGTACATCCAGACGCCGCAATAAATTACGCGGTGCCGAGGTATTGATAAAGTCAACGATGACATTTTTACCCTGAAGACGGATGTCGATGCCGGTGTTTGGTGAAGACAAATCGACGATGATACGACCCTCGCCATTTGCCCCTCGACGAAAATCAACATCGCGAATACTGAATTTCTGTTCGCTAGAAGCAGGCGTGCTTTCTGCAAACTTTGTGGTTTGTGGCGTATCTTTCACCACGCTGGGCAGGCCGCCGTCGATGGTAATAACCAGCGACTTTCCATCCAAAGTGGTCGCATAGTTCAAGCTACGTGTCAGATTAACCACCATGCGGGTGCGTCCTGCACTTTCAACTACGCTCACCGAACGCACATCCCCTTCGCCGATTTCCACAGTACTTTTTCCCAAGCCATTGACGACATTAGGCAAGTCAAGTGCTATGCGAGCCGGGTTAGTAACCGTAAAACCGGGTGGTACGACTGCGAGAGGATCTTTGAAATTAACCCGGACAATAACTTTGCCGCCTTGGAGTGATGAAGTGTTAATGGATTCAAGAAGATTTGGCTGGGCAGGTTGGGCAAAACTACATACGCCTGAAAACAACCCGAGCGATGCCACAATTCCCGCAAACAGGCGAAATAACGAGCCGCGCGCGCGCGCGTACGGCACATTTTGAGTTAGATCGGTATGGCTCACTTGTTACCTCCCAGTTCCTTCGAGCAGGGGCAGCACGCTTTGGCGTTCTGTCCAGTCTCCGGCGGTGTCTTGAACGATTTCTTTGAGTTTTACTTCTGTATCGTTAATCTCGGTGATCAGCCCAAAATTCTGCCCGAGATAATTGCCCTTCTTTACTCGATACAATGTTTTTTCCGCCTTCACCAGAGCGTAAGTCACACCCAATTGCGTGAGGGAACCAACCATTTTCAATTGCTCAAGGGGAAAGGCCTCCAGCGGCTCCTTCCGCCGATTTAAATCCGGTGCCAAGCCACCCCCGCCGCCCTCGTTTTGCTTGACCGCTAATTTTCTTGGCTTGAACGGGTCAGGCAGATCAAAACCTTCATATGCAAAAGGAGCGAACGGCTTAACTTGGGGGAGGGGTTCAATTTTTCGCGGAACGTTCTTGTCGGTGTCTTTAACAAAAGTACGCAGATCCGAAAATCCCTCGCCACACCCGAGGAGGGTGACCGCAGGTAGCAACAATAGAGCTAGTTTTGCGGCGCGCATTATCACTTGGCCCCCGGTTTCGCCGGCGAGGCTTTTGTCGACTTCCGTTGTGCAGCAACTTCCTCTGGATCAAGATAACGATAGGTTTTCGCCACCGCGTCCATCGAAAGCACCCCATCCTTCCCCGTTACAACGTTTAGATCATTTAATAAAACGATCCGGGGCAGCTTGGAAATATCGCTGGCGAATGCACCCAGATCGTGATAATTACCGTTCACCTTTAAATAAATTGGTCGTTCCGCATAAAACTCGGTTACGTTTTCAGTTGGTGCGGGCTTGAACAAATCAAACTGCAATCCACGACCCAGCCCCGCTTGATTGATGTCGATCAGCAATGCATCCATTTCAGATCTTGTCGGTAACTGTTTGAGCAGAGCCCCGAACGACTGTTCAATTTCTGCACGTTGTTGCTGATATGCCTCAAGATTGACTGCCAGTTTTTTCTTCTCAATGAAAACATTTCTTAGATCGACTTCTTTTTTCTCTTCTTTGTCCAGATTTTCCAGTTGCGCCTGGTAAAAGAGAAAGAAGCCTGCCACCAAAATCAGCGCAAAAACCAGTAGCATTGCTGCAACCTTGAACGGCCAAGGCCATCCACCAGGATTTTTTGTATCTAACTGTTTGAGATCTTCCAGCCATTTGTTCATGGTTTTCTCTCCGCCGGTTTCGCGGGATCGGCGCTTTTAGAAGCACCCTTGCCATCGTCAGCCTTGACGCGCTTGATAAGGAAATCAAGAATAAATTCGTTTGCGCGCTGCGTATTAAGCGTTACGGCTTTGATTTCAACGAGATTGGGATTGCCGAGATAGGGCGAAGCTTCGATATTTCGCATGAATGCCGAAACGCGCGCATTTGACTGCGCATAGCCTGTAACACTTATTTTTGCGCCGGTCTGCTTGAACGATTTGAGATACAAGCCTTCCGGTAGCTGGCGCAGCAGTTGATCCAACAGGTATACGGGTTCGGAACGGTTGCTTTGAAGGCCCTCTACTACTTGCTTTTTCGACAACAAAGACGCAGTTTCTTCACGAATCCGCTTGATCTCGTCAATTTGTTTGTCAAGTTTGACGATTTCGTCGTTTAGGTATTTATTGCGGCTTTGCTGGTTTGCGATTTGCGTGTCAAACACAACCCACAACAGGCTTGCAATAATGAGCCCTACGACTGCAGCCAGACCAGAAAGAATTGCAAATTGTTTTTGCCGCGCTTTGCGCTTTTCTTCGCGGTGGGGGAGTAGGTTGATGCGAATCATGCGGGGTCAAACCTTCGCATCGCGAGCCCGCACGCTACCATAAGTGCAGGCGCATCAATGGTCAATTGTCGGGGTTTAACCTTCGATGAGAGTGCCATGTTAGCGAAAGGATTCGCAACAACGGTATGCACCTGCGTTCGCTGCGCGACCATTTCCTCCAACCCATCCAGCATCGCACAGCCGCCGGAAAGCAAAATATGATCGACTTTGTTGAACTGGGTGGAAGTGAAAAAGAATTGAAGGGCGCGCGATATTTCCAGCACAATTTTTTCGTTGAACGGTTGCAACACATCCGGCCCGTAATTATCTGGAAGTCCGCCGGATTTCTTGGCGACTTCTGCTTCTTCAGCAGGCATACCAAATTGCCGCGAAATATCCTGGGTTAATTGGTAACCGCCGAGTTGCTGCTCGCGCGAGTAGACCTGTTGCTCCTCATGCATGACAATTACCCGCGTAGACTGCGCACCAATGTCCACTATAGCCGTAACATCTTTTGCCTCAATCCCGGAAGCGCTTCCCAAGATCATCTCGAAGGCGGTGAGGGCGGCATAAGACTCCACATCCATTACTGTGGTCTTCAGCCCGGCCGCTTCAGCGACTGCGACCCGATCTTCGATTTTCTCTTTACGAGACGCGGCGATCAGAACCTCCACTTCGTCTTCGCTGTTCGGCGTCGGCCCAATTATCTGAAAATCGAGATTTACCTCGTCCAGACTAAAGGGGATGTACTGGTTAGCCTCAGACTGCACTTGATATTCCATATCTTCTTCGCGCAGATTACCGTTCAGATTGACTTTCTTGGTAATCACGGCGGCCGAAGGAAGCGCCAAGGCGATGTTTTTGATCCGCGACGCCATTTGTTTGTGCGCACGACGCATCACTTCACCGGCAGCCTCAATATTGGCTACGTTGCCGTCGGTAATCGTATCTTTGGGCAAAGGTTCAATCACGTAACGCTCGACGCGGTACAGGCCCTTACCGGCTTCTGCCAACTCCACCATCTTTATGTAGGACGAGCTTATGTCGACCCCGATGAGCGGCGGCGTTGTCGCGCGCAAAAAATCAAACTGGGTTGCCAGCTTTTCTTTAAGCATGGTGGTTGAACTGCCCCTGTTGTATTGAGTACTTACAGCTAACAACGCACAAATTACATTAAATGCTAGCAACAACCTGCGGACGTGTAAAGCATTTTCTTTCAAACCTCGAAAAAGCTTTAATTGTCATAGCAACGCATGCGCTGCCACCTTCCTGTCATTATGGTGTCTGAGTTTGCACGGGATTGCCGAGCACTGCCTTTTGCCAGGCCGATATAATGCGCTTTGACATTCTAACTTCAGGAAAATATGACTGTACGCTGGTGGTTTTACCCCCTCATCTTGTTGACCTCGTTGGCATTGGTCGCTGTAGGAATTGTTTTATTGACCGTGGTTTTGTTATATCCCAACCTCCCGTCAATCGAAGCGGTAACCGATTATCGACCAAAGTTGCCTTTGCGCGTCTTCACAGCAGAAGGAGATGTTATCGGCGAATTTGGCGAAGAAAAACGTTCCTTCGTGCGCGTGCAAGATTTCCCAGCAGTTATGAAGCAAGCGGTTATTTCAGCGGAGGATGAACGTTTTTACCAGCACGGCGGGGTAGACTATTTGGGCCTGATACGAGCTGCGGCGTCCAATGTTGTGGCGGGCAAGATTAAAGGTGGCGCATCGACAATCACGCAACAGGTCGCACGTAATTTCTTCCTGAGTAATGAGCAGACGCTAACCCGCAAAATTTCAGAGTGGTTACTCGCTTTCAAAATTGAGAAGAGTCTAACTAAAGATCAAATTTTAGAAATTTACCTCAACCACATTTTTCTGGGCAACCGCGCGTTCGGCTTTGCTGCCGCGAGCCGGGTCTATTACAACAAAGATGTCACTCAGCTCAGCCCTGCCGAAGCCGCCATGTTGGCGGGAATTCCCAAAGCCCCTTCGCTATACAACCCGTTTAACAATTTAAAGCGCGCTACCTTGCGTCAGCAGTATGTATTGCGGCGCATGAATGAACTCAATTATCTAGATGAGGCCGCTTTGGCAGTGGCCAAAGCTGAGGAGTTGAAATTTTACCGTGAGCGACAAACTTATGCGGTAAATGCCGAATATGTCGCAGAAATGACCCGCCAAGAAATTTTTGAACAGTACGGCGATAAAACTTATGTCAGCGGTATTCGCGTCTACACCACGGTTCGCAAGGGTGACCAGGAAGCCGCCTTGGCAGCGTTACGTAAGGGTGTGCTCGAATATGACCGGCGCCACGGTTACCGCGGGCCGGAAGGCTTGATAACCTTGCCGGCCGACAAAGAAGAGGCAGCAGAGGCGGCAGAGGAGGCTCTGCAAGAAAAAGAAATTGTCGGCGACTTAATGCCTGCCGTTGTGATGACTGTGGATTCCAAGCAAGTGATCGCTTACACTAAGCGAGGGGATACGGTCACACTCGCGGGCGAGGCGTTAAAGTTTGTCGCGCGCGCATTGGCTGACAAAGCCTCCGCCTTGAAACCAGTAAGAGGATCCATCATTCGTCTGGCTCCTGACGAAAAGTTGTCATGGTCGGTGGCCCAATTACCCAGAGTTGAGGCCGCTCTTGTGTCGCTAGATCCATCAAACGGCGCGATCCGGGCACTAGTAGGCGGATTTGATTTCACCGCAAATAAGTTCAACCATGTTACCCAAGCCTCGCGTCAGCCAGGTTCGAGTTTTAAGCCCTTCGTTTATTCTGCCGCGCTCGAAAAAGGGTTTACACCTGCAACTGTGGTAAACGATGCGCCGGTGGTGTTTGATCCAGGCCGCAATGGCGGGCAAATCTGGGAACCGAAAAACTACGATAACAAGTACGAGGGCCCAATGCGATTGAGACAGGCGCTGGCCAAATCCAAAAACATGGTGTCGATACGTGTTTTACAGGCAATTGGCCCTACCTATGCGCAAGACTACATCAGCCGATTTGGTTTCGACCCAAAACAACATCCAGCCTATCTCACGATGGCATTGGGCGCTGGGTCAACCACGCCGTTGCAAATGGCAGGTGCCTATGCAGTATTTGCAAATGGCGGTTATCGCATCAAGCCGTACTTCATCAACAAGATTACCGATGACAAAGGCGGAATTCTGTTTGAAGCTTCGCCCGAAAGCGCCAGCACCGATGAAGCTAAGAATGATCCGAACGCCAAAGCTGCCGAACGCGTGATAGATCCGCGCAATGCATTCATCATGACCAGTTTATTACGCGATGTAGTTCGCTATGGCACTGCGGCGCGGGCAATGTCGTTGGGACGCAATGATCTTTCAGGTAAAACTGGCACCACTAACGATAGTCTGGATGCATGGTTCGCTGGATTTAACCCCAATCTCGTCGCAATAACCTGGATTGGCTATGACAGTCCTGCCTCGCTTGGAGAAGCAGAGACCGGTGGTGGCGCCTCGCTGCCGATGTGGATGTATTACATGGCGAAAGCACTTAAAGGTGTCAAGGAGCGCCCGTTCGAGCCCCCTGCCGGCGTTGCCGTAATCCCGCTCAACGGCGAATTTAGCAAAGACGGTAAACAGCAAATGGAATTCGTTTATGCTGAAAACGTTGGTAGTGTTGGCGATGGTCCGGCTGCGCTTCGCGAGGCTAACAAGCCCTCCGAAGAAGTCAGGAACCAAATTTTTTAATCGCTTTTTTTTGGAACCCATTGAAATGGCTGGCCGTCCACCCTTACGCTTTAAACGGCGCGATACGTCGACTCAGGGCAATGTGAATCAGTTACTGGGCCGCAATATCAGAGGCGAAATCGCTTACAGAGCCGCGCGCCTCATTGCAGAAGGTGGAGTAGCCGATCTTGCTACCGCCAAGCGAAAAGCGGCTCGGCAAATGGCTGTCACAAAAGCAGGTTTCTTACCAGACGATGACGAAGTTGACGCAGCACTAAGGGCATATCAGTCAATATTTCAGGTCGATTCACAGCCACAGGAATGTAGAGCGTTGCGACACATTGCGGTTGACGCCATGCGGTGGCTAGATCGCTTCTCGCCGTGGCTAATCGGCTCTGTAATGACCGGTACTGCCAACCGTTACTCGCCGATAGAATTTGAAATTGTCACCGACGAAGCCAAGCGACTCGAAATGTTTTTCGTGAATCTGGGCATGCCATTCGCTACCAAGGTTCGGGTGGCGCACGGTTACGCGATATACCGTATTTCGGTTTATGAAATTATATTCCAAGAGGTCCAGATTGTGATCGCCACTTACCCAACGCACGCAGCCAGGGCTGGCCGCGTTCAGTCTGGAAATCTGAAACGCGCGTGCGCGCAACTGACCGACGTCGAGGCGCTCGCCGCTTAAAAGGCTATTTCTCCGATAACAATTGTGCTGCTTCCAGCGCAAAATAAGTCAGAATGGCATCGGCCCCAGCACGTTTGAATGCCAGCAGCGATTCCATCATGCAGCCTTCGCCATCCAGCCAGCCGTTCATCATGGCTGCCTTAAGCATGGCGTATTCTCCGGATACCTGATAGACAAATGTTGGCGCGCCGAAGGTGGATTTTGCGCGATGAACAATATCAAGATACGCAATTCCAGGCTTGACCATGACCATATCCGCGCCTTCCTGCAGGTCGAGCGCGATCTCGCGCATAGCCTCGTCGGAATTACCCGGATCCATCTGATAATTTTTCTTGTTGCTTTTACCGAGATTGCCCGCAGAACCGACCGCATCGCGAAACGGCCCGTAAAAGCTGCTCGCGTACTTTGCCGCGTAGGCCAGAATCGCAGTATGGATGAGGCCCTTGGCATCGAGCGCCTTGCGAATGGCACCGATCCGCCCATCCATCATGTCTGACGGCGCCACAATATCAACGCCTGCCATCGCCTGCATAACAGCTTGCTTCTCGAGAACCGCAATCGTCTCGTCATTGAGGATATAGCCAGTATCATCCACTACACCATCCTGTCCATGGCTGGTATACGGGTCGAGTGCTACGTCACAAATGATGCCGACATCGGGAAAGCGTTTTTTTAACTCGATGACAGCCCGCGGGACCAAGCCATCCGGATTAAACGCCTCGTCACCACCTGGCGTTTTGTTTTTTTTGTCAATTACCGGAAACAACGCAATCGCTGGAATGCCAAGTCGCACCGCCTTTTCGACAATCGGATAGAGGAGGTCCAGCGAGAGGCGGTACACACCAGGCATCGAACCAATAGCTTCGCGCTTGTTATTTCCTTCTTGGAGAAATACTGGATATAACAAGTCGCTGGATGAGAGCGAGGACTCACGCACCAAATCTCGCAAAAAACCTGTGCGTCGGAGACGCCGCATGCGGCGTTGGGGAAATTGGCCAATATTCATAAGTGATACTTTGGATGATAAAAGGGGGCGCAAAAGCGAACGCCTTTTAGTCTACAACACTGACGCGAAAAGCTCCCCTTAGTTCTACGAGACAAGGCGTGTTGAACTTTTTGCAATGCCACTGTTCATAGATGTTGAGGCGTTCGCGCCTCCCCGCTTCTCCTCCCTGAGCGGGGGCCTCAATTTATATTGAGGCTTTTACCAACGGCCCGGGTTTCCCCTTTTATCCGGGCCGTTTTCTTTTTCTAAGCGTGTCGTACATATACCTCGCCTGTTCGCGCGTCGAATAGCCGCGCGATAATGCGTTCCGCCTCCTCCACGCCCTCTTTCCTCAACGACGAAAAAAGCTGCACAGTGGCGTTATGGCCTGCGGCTTGCAACTGTTTGGTCACCGCCCGCAAGGTCAGCGCTTGTTCACTTTTCGAGAGTTTGTCCGCCTTGGTGAGAAGGCAATGTACTGGTTTGCCTGTCGGTAAATACCAATCGAGTAATTTGATGTCGAGCGATTTTAGTGGGTGGCGCGCGTCCATGATTAGTACCAGGCCATTCAACGCGCGGCGGGTACTCACATACGCTGCCATCACATTCTGCCAGTGAGCCTTCACTCGCGCCGGAACCTTTGCGTAGCCGTAGCCAGGCAAATCAACCAGTGTGCGGTCATTGCCAAGAGCAAAGAAATTAATAAGTTGCGTGCGGCCCGGCGTTTTCGACACATAAGCAAGGCGTTTATGGTTGGCGAGCGTGTTAATCGCACTCGATTTGCCCGCGTTGGAGCGTCCCACAAACGCGACCTCTGCGCCAATATCGGGCGGCAGCTGCTCAAGGTCATGCGCGGAAGCAATATACGTTGCGCGATCAAACAATCCCACAGTTTCCTCTTCGAGCGCGATCAGCTAAAATCAATGCTGAATTCCAATTTCAAGTAACTAGACAACCAAGGGCTTGCTGATGAAACACATTCTGGCAATGATAATTCTGGCAGTTTTTACGGCGCTTGCATACGCGAACACTGAACCGGCAGGGGCCGATTCGGTAGCCACCCCCAGCAAAAGCGACGTTGTGGCCAGAGGACAACAAATTGCCGGCGCGGTGTGCGTTGCCTGCCACGGTCTGGACGGCATGAGTGCAGTTTCTGCCAACCCCAATATCGCTGGTATGCCTTCCCAGTATATAGCCAAGCAGCTTGAACACTTCAAGTCGGGTTACCGCAAGAACGCTACCATGCAAGGAATGGCAGCCAATTTAAGTACGGACGACATGAACGCATTGGGACAATATTACTTTGCTCAAAAAGTGAAGCCAAATGCGGCCGCGCACGAAAAAATATTGGCCGAAGCGGGACAAAAAATCTATCGCGCTGGCATCGCGGATCTTAAGGTGCCTGCTTGTGCGGGTTGCCATGGAGGTGCGGGTGCGGGTATCCCCGCCATTTATCCGCGACTTGCGGGTCAATGGCAGGAATACACACTTAGCGCACTGAAAAGTTTCTCTTCCGGCGAGCGCAAGAATGCTCAAATGCAAACCATTGCGGGCAGGATGCGGGAGAAAGACATTCAAGCGGTAGCCGATTACATCGCCGGCATGCGCAGCCGCTGATTGCATCTCGCCCCCATCTGGCAGCCGCCACCCGTTTGAAACATATACGCGGTGTGTTATCGTAAGGCTGTCGGCGCCATAATTGCGATGTCCCACTGCCGACAGCGTTGGAAGCGGTAGTGTATATGTCGTATGGACACGCGATCCGGATGCGTAAATGCGCATTAAGTCGTCGCACACTTATGCGGCATCAACTAATGCCACATCCGTACCTCTCAACAGCGCTTCACGATCGCGCGCGTCTTTTGGCAATATGCTGTTACGGATGCTAACTGTCACCGTCGCAGACGCTTTGGCCAGCAAATATGGCACGCCTATCACTTCAACCAATTTATATCAGACGCGTTCTGCGGTTTGTTCGTCAGTTGCCGGGTAACACGATAGCGAATTCATCGCCTCCAAGCAGGGCAAAGTGGTCAGAATTTCTCAATGCGGCCTTGACGCGCAAGGCCACCTGTTTGAGCAGCTTATCGCTGGCGTAAAGGTCCAAATTATCATTTACAGACTCGAAGCCATTGAGGTCGAGATGCAGCAAAGCAAAACCACCGGACGATGCCCCGCAAACGCTATCGGCGAGTTTCCCGGCAAGGTAATCCACGCCGCAAGCCTGTCATGCAATCCTGCGAGCGAACTAGGTGTCGCTTTGGTGCGGGAAGCGCAAGTCCACAATCCGCTGCTCTATGCTGCGTTTTTGCAGAGAACCATGCTGAAAAATGAGGATGAATCCTGCCAATTAAATATGTGCCAGGACCATGCGTCAAATCGTGTTTCGATAGGCAATCTGATCTGCTTGCAACGCATCCATCTGCTATTGCGCCCTGATAAGCAGCCGGTAGATGACTTGAAGCGACTGCGCGCAGCGAGTGCCCCCGAGCTGGCTTTTAACCATTGCATCGCTGCCTCTGCACCCATTGGTGCGACTGCATCTTCGATCTTGCACCCCGCCATCGATAACTCCCAAGCGCTGTTCTTCACTCAAACAATCCTTGGTCAAGGTCCAGGTGCCCCGAACTCAGGTCGGCCAGACAGGCAACTTTGCCGTCAATTTCAACCGTCCTCGCCGGGTAGCGCACTAGTTCACTTTCTTTGGCCGTGATGATCTAGTTTTGCTCACTGCTATTGATGGCTAACGAGTGATAGCGAATTACTTCGAGGCTGGAGACGGTACGTTGATTGCGCAACGCTTTTTCTTTGGCGGTAATTAAGCTTCTGGCGGACACAGTCCCAACCGCCGAGACATCCGCAATGGCAATCACTGCAAATACCAGCGCGGCAAGTGCAATGCCAACTGCGGTCGTTGTGAAGTTCACCGCATTAAATATTTGTGCCTTGTTTTGATTCAACACTCAGCAAAAGTTTCGGCGGCAGCGCTGATCGTCGCTTTGATGTCGAGCTGCGAATGCGCCGCCGATACAAACCCGGCTTCGAATGAAGACGGGGCTAAATAAATTCCGCGCCTCAGCATTCCATGGAAAAAACGGTTGAAACGTGGCTTGTCACACTCAAGTACTTGAGCGTAACTTGAAGGTGCTGCGTGTCGGAAGAACACGCCAAACATACCCCCCAGCGACGCGCCGGAGAACTCGATTCCTGCGTCAGTAGCGACTGTTTGCAACGACGCAATCAGATTCGAGGTAGTCTGCGACAAGGCTTCGAAAAAACCAGGAGCCGCGACCAACTCAAGTGTTTTCAGGCCTGCCGCGACCGCTACTGGATTGCCCGACAGGGTACCAGCCTGATACACGCCGCCGAGCGGTGCCAGATGCGCCATGATGTCTCGGCGTCCACCGAATGCGCCCACCGGCATTCCGCCACCGATAACTTTGCCTAGCGTCGTCAGGTCCGGCACAATGCCAAAGTGGGATTGTGCGCCGCCCAAAGCGACGCGAAATCCAGTCATCACTTCATCAAAAATCAGCACCGCGCCGTGCTTGGTACACAGACTTCGTAAAGCATCCATGTAGTCTTGGCGCGGCACAATAAAATTCATGTTGCCAGCCACCGGCTCAATGATTACGCAGGCGATTTCAGCACCGATTTTCCGGAAGCAATCCTCCAGGACATCAAGGTCGTTGTAGTCGAGCACAATGGTGTGCGCCACAACCTCTGCGGGTACTCCTGCCGAGCTAGGATTGCCAAAGGTAAGCGCCCCTGATCCGGCCGCAACAAGCAGGGCATCCCCGTGGCCATGGTAACAGCCCTCAAATTTCACAATCTTGTTGCGCCCGGAAAAGCCTCGCGCCAGCCGAATGGCGCTCATGGTCGCTTCGGTGCCCGAACTGGTCAAACGTACTTGCTCGATTGATGGCAACAGCGTGCACAGCCGCTCGGCCATTATTAGTTCCAATTCCGTCGGTGCGCCGAACGACAGTCCTTTTTCAGCGCGTTCTTTTACGACACGCACCACCTCAGGGTGGGCATGGCCGAGAATAGCTGGCCCCCACGAACCGACGTAATCAATATATTTGTTGCTATCGACGTCCCACAGGTAGGCACCATTGGCCTCACGAAAAAAAACCGGTGTGCCGCCGACAGCGCGGAAAGCACGCACCGGTGAGTTGACGCCGCCTGGAATGACGCGTTGGGATTTTTTAAACAGGGCTTTACTGTTGGGGAAGGTAAACATGATTTCCACATTTAAAAAGATTATTAAATTCACGCGCCCGCTGCGCAATGTCTTCAGCGTCAAACAACGCGGAAATCACCGCCAAGGCATCTACTTTGGCTGATATCAATTGCTGCGCATTGTCAATCGTGATGCCTCCAATGGCCACAATCGGTACGTCAAATTCGGCCTTGGCCGCTCCAATTAGTGCAAGATCCGCTTTAATGGCATGCGGTTTTGTAGGAGATGAAAAAAAACTGCCGAACGCAATATAGTCCGCGCCTGCAGCGACGGCTGTTTCTGCGCGCTTCAGTTCGTTGTAGCAGGAAACGCCAATCGTAAACGAGGTTGACGGCGCGCGCAGCGGGCACTGCTCCCGAATGCGAGCAATTGTGCCTGCATCGCCATCGTCGCGACCAATATGCACGCCATCCGCGCCCACCGAAAACGCGAGGTCAATATCGTCGTTAACGATGAATAGCGTACCGCTTGCGTGCGTCACCGCGCGCAACGCCTGAGCTTGCATTCTAGCGAGATCATTCGAGCTGCGCTTGTTTCGGTACTGCACAATACTGGCACCGCCAGCGATTGCCTGACGCACCTGGAGGATGAGTTTGTTTAAGTCGGGCGTGTCCCGCGTGATCGCGTACAGCCCCCTTATTAAGCCCGAGGTATCCACGCGTTGAGCCAGCAGCTAATGGTGCGTCCCGTCGGACTGAGCCCTGTTTTTGGAATCTGTGGTTTGAAATCCAGATTCGCCGATTTCATCGTCTCGCGCCCAAAACAGACGGTCCGGTACAAACTGACCCATTCCGGGGCGGAAACCGAATTTGATCGCTTGCCAGGTATATTCCTGGGCTTCGCGTGCTGCCTCGGATATATCCAGGCCCCGGGCTATTGTTGCTGCCAACGCTGCGGCGAGTGTGCAGCCAGAACCATGATAGCTGCCAGGCAAGCGCTGCCAGGTATCGCTGCGCACAATCCCCTTTTCAAAAAATACTGTATTAATTACATCGGGCGTGGAGTCGTGGGTGCCGGTCACTAGCACGTACTCGCAGCCCATCTCAATCAAGCGCATCGAGAGTTTTTCGATGCCTACACCTTCTTCGTCGTCTTCAAGAGCCAAGCGACGCAGTTCCGGGGTATTCGGCGTTATCACCGTGCACTGTGGAATCAGTAGTTCCCTGATTGCAGACAAAATATCTTCATTGGCGAATTCGTCACCACGACCCGACGCCAGCACCGGATCGAGGATAAGTGGAATATCGGGGTAATCCGAGACAATTTCCGCGATCACAGCCACGTTTTCAGCACTACCTAGCACGCCTATTTTGAACGCAGTCACTGGTATATCTTCCAGAATGGCGCGCGCTTGATCTGCAACCCAATCAGCGTCCACCGGTGAAATCGCTTCGACGCCCGATGTGTCTTGCACTGTGATGGCCGTGATCACGGATAAAGGATGACATCCCATGCTCGCCAAAGTCAGAATATCTGCCTGTATACCCGCGCCGCCCGAAGGATCGCTTGCCGCAAATGCTAAAACGGCCGGGGGAGCTTTAATAAAATCGGGCATGTTTAACTGTAAAGACTGGATAATGAGAGAGAAACGCTGAATGGCACACGTCGCCATCGCAGCCGATATCATGCTCATTTTTCGATGTATGGAACGTACCGCGCAGTAGCCGTTGCTATTGTAGCCCTTGAAAGCAAAGAATGAATGTACCAGTATCAACGGCCGCTAATAAAGTTTGGATGTGTTTGGTTTGCGGATTAATGTACGAAGAAACTGTCGGATGGCCCGATGACGGTATCGGCCCTGGTACCCGTTGGGAGGACGTGCCAATCAGCTGGTGCTGCCCCGAATGCGGCGCTCGCAAGGAAGATTTCGAAATGGTCGAACTTTGAAATTGGTCAACGATGCAAGTGAAAATGCGGGACCAGCTAACCAATAAAGAATAGGCTAATCATGAGGTACCTTATTGTTTCTTTTTTGAAAGCGGGATAACCTTTGCCTTGATCAACGCTCGGATTCGTGAATGCGTTCGATTCAGGGGGACCTGCTATATTGCGACGACGGCCCGGTATATCGTGGATTTTTCGTCAGTATTTTTAGCAGTCGATACAATAATAGAAAGTTGTGTAGTTTGTACTGTCCGTTCAGGAAGACAGCCTTGTGAGCGAAGCAAAGCCGTTGTCAGGTGTAAGAGTCATGGTGATCGACGATTCGAATACGATTCGGCGCTCCGCCGAGATTTTTTTGATGCAGGCCGGCTGCCAGGTAATCCTGGCCGAGAACGGTTTCGATTCCCTCGCCAAAATTGCAGATCATCATCCGGACCTTATTTTTATCGATGTCATGATGCCGCGACTTGACGGCTATCAAACCTGTGCCCTCATCAAAAAAAATGCAAAATTCAAAGTTACGCCAGTGATCATGTTGTCGTCCAAAGACAGCCTGTTTGATCGCGCGCGCGGGCGCATGGTCGGATCTGACGAATATTTGACCAAGCCATTTTCAAAAGATAGTTTGTTGAAGACGGTGGAGGCGCATTTGCCCGAGCGCCATGCGGGCAACATTTCGTAACGCAAAAAAATCCTCATTTCAAATTTCAACGCATTAAACATTACTACTGGAGTAAAAAATGGCCGTCAAAAAAGTCCTCATCGTTGACGACTCGCCCACCGAACGCGCATTTCTTGAAGGGTTGCTGGTGAAATCAGGCTACAGCGTCGTCGTTGCCAACAGTGGCGAAGAGGGTGTTGAGAAAGCCAAGGCTGAGTTGCCGGATCTCATCCTGATGGACGTGGTCATGCCGGGGCTAAACGGATTTCAGGCGACGCGAGCCATTACGCGCGAGGAAGTCACCAAGCATATTCCAGTTTTCATCTGCACCACCAAGGACCAGGAAACGGACAAAATTTGGGGGATGCGCCAAGGCGCAAAGGACTATCTCGTCAAACCTGTGAGCGGGCTGGAATTGATGGCGAAAATCAAGGCTCTCGGTTGAGCGGCCATTTTTTTCCGCGCGCTCGCTGACCCATGGCCAGAAAAACCAGTCTGCGGGAATTTCAGCAGGGGGTTGCGCAGCGTCTGCGCGAAGCCGCGTCTCGTAAAACCGTGCTGTCGCAGTTGGGTTTTAAAGTCGGTCAGGACAACTGGTTGGTAAATTTGTCCGACGTTTCCGAGGTAATCCCGCTTCCCACGGTTATTTCGGTACCGTTAACACTCGCTTGGTATCGCGGCGTCGCCAACATTCGCGGCAAGCTTTATTCAATTACCGATTTTGCGGCCTTTCAGGGACAGTCGGCGATTTCGCCGGGTATCGAGCGCCGCGTGATCCTGGTGGCTGAGAAACTGATCGAGGGCTCGGGCTTCGTGGTAAGCCGCATGCTGGGCCTGCACAATCCGGCGCTTTTTACCCCCGAGGCGCTTGACCCCGGCACAGCGCGGGCCTGGATAAAAGGTGCCTACCGCGATGCCGCGGGCACACGTTGGACCGAACTGGATTTATCGGGGTTGACGCGTGATACGCGCTTTCTCGAAGCAGGTGTCGTGACCGCGGTAGCCGCCGCATAGCGCGTTGGCATTGTTTACATTAAGCACGTAACGGAGAACCCCATGGCACTCAAATTACCGTCCCTGTTGAACATGGACAAGAAAAAGTCCGGGAAAAGCCCGAACGCGTCAGCCGCGATGGCGCTAGGTGGAAAGTCGTTAGGCGCATTTTTTGGCAAGTTGATCGGTCGCAACACCTTCGGTAATTCGCCGGGCAGCAGGGCAAAAGAGTTGCAACCCGGCGGCGGTCCGACAACAATTGGGGGAGGTACAACCGGTGCTCAAACACGGAAAATAACCGCAGATGTGGCGGCGGCTAAGGTCACTAAACCGGTAAAAAAAACCGGCGGGTTCACGCTGCCGATCATCGGCAATCGTCCGATCGAGCAACAGCTCCCGATTTTACTAACCATCGCAGCTTTATTCGGCGCGCTGACGATCGGCGCAATTTTTCTCGACGCCAGAAACCGCAGTAATATTTCCACCTTCACCAATATAACATCGCAGTTGCAATATCACTCCCAGCGGTTGGCGAAATCAGCGGGCCTTGCCGCCCGCGGTGATTTGGCATCGTTTCCACAGCTACAGGATAGTCGGGATGAATTTCAGCGATACCTTAACGTACTCAATGACGGCGGAGAGGCGTTCAATACCACCGTGCCAAACGCCCGCATCAGTGAGGAACTTACCTCGCGCCTGGCGGAGCTGACTAAACGTTTTTCGGATGGTTCAACGGCCGCCACGGCCATACTAACGGCCAAGACAGATCTCTCCGAGCTGTCGCGAAACATCGCGCAGGTACGCGCGGGCTCAGAAGAGCTTGCCGAACTATCGCAGGATCTTACCGGGCTCATGCAGCAATCCGGCGCGCCGCCTGTACAAGTGCTGAAGGTAAATCGCCTGACTTTTTTGTCCGAACGACTCGGTCGTGGATCGGCCGAGATTCTCGGCGGCGAGATTATCGACCCAACCGTTCCCTTCCTGATGGGAAAAGACACTAACGATTACCGTGAACTGATCAAGGCACTTGAATCAGGGTCGGATACGCTTGGTATTAGCGCTTTGCGAGATGGCGACGCCAAAGCCAAGGTCGCCAAGCTGCGCGAATCATTCAATCGTTTTGAAAAAAACATCAAGTCCATTTTGGGAAGTGTTCAAAAACTGGTGTCCGCGCGGCAATCCGGCCGCGTATTGCAGCAGGGCTCGGATCAGCTTCTCAACAACGTCGAGGAACTGCAAAAAGCCCTCGCCGTTGAAAAACAAAATATTCCATTGATCCTCGCCTTCATGTTCGGCGCAATTGCATTGATTTTTCTGGGGTTGATTGCCGCGGTATTCCTATCTGATGCGCGCAAGCGTGCGGCCGAATCCGAAGCCGAAAACAAGCGCAATCAGGAGGCGATCTTGCGGCTCCTTAATGAAATGGGTGATTTTGCAGATGGTGACCTTACGATCCGAGCGAGGGTAACCGAAGACATCACCGGTGCCATCGCTGACTCCATGAATTACACGATCGACGAATTGCGCGCTCTGGTTACCGGTGTCAATAATGCGTCAACGTCGGTGTCCGTGAAATCACAGCAGGCGCAAGCAGTATCGGTGCAACTACTTGATGCGGCCGAAAAACAATCTAAGGAAATTCAGGAAACCACCCAACAAGTGTTGGGTGTGGCGCAGACGCTGACGACGGTCTCGTCAAACGCCGAGGAATCTTCGCAGGTAGCGATGCGTTCACTGGCAGCATCTGACAAAGGCCGTCTCGCCGTGCAAAACTCGATCTCCGGCATGAACGATATCCGCGAACAAATCCAGGAAACGTCGAAACGCATCAAGCGCCTGGGTGAGAGCTCGCAGGAAATTGGCGAGATAGTGGAGCTCATCTCTGACATTACCGAGCAGACCAACGTGCTGGCGCTGAACGCGGCCATTCAGGCAGCATCGGCCGGCGAAGCCGGGCGCGGCTTTTCAGTGGTGGCCGAAGAGGTGCAACGCCTGGCCGAACGTTCTGGTGAGGCAACCAAGCAGATTGGCGCGATTGTGAAAACCATTCAGGCTGACACGCAAGATGCGGTGGCCGCAATGGAAAAATCGACGACCGGTGTGGTCGAAGGAGCAAAGCTGTCCGACGCGGCCGGTCAGGCTTTGAGTGAAATCGATACGGTGACAAAGAACCTGGCAAACCTCATTCAGCGAATCTCTGCAGATACACAGGCGCAGGCGGCGTCGGCCAACAAAGTCGCGCGGAATATGCAGGACATTCTTGAAATCAACCGGCAAACCACTACTGGTACTCAGCAAACAGCCTCGTCGATCAAGGAATTGGCAGACGTGGCATCTGATCTCAAAGCCTCGGTTTCCGGGTTCAAGTTGTAGAAGCCCGTCAAACTACATTCACGCACAGATTGAAATCACGGTCGCAATAAATGGCGCTTTATTCAAAACCCGTTTTCGATGTCGGCCCGCTTTCGTGGGTAAAAGCGGAGATCGAACATTCGCTCACCGAAACCCGCACTCATCTGGAAGCGGTAAAAGCCGACCCGGGAGACGCGAAGGCGGCTAAATATGCGGCCACCCATCTCCACCAGGTGACCGGGGCGCTGACGATGGTGGGGCTGGGGGCGGCAACACGATTCAATGAAGAAATTGAGAAGCTGGTGGGAAGTCTGGAAAGCGATCCCAATGCGCGCGCACAAGCCCCCCAGCGCATCGCCACCGCCCTGACTGCAACGGCCAGCCTTTCGGCGTATCTCGACAGCCTGATGGCAGGCGAGCCTGACCGTCCCATGTTGCTGGCACGTGCGTATCTTGAGGTCAATAAAGCGCGTGGAGCCACCGACGCCGCTGAGACCGATCTGTTTTCCCCTGACCTGTCGCTCAGCGTTGTGATGCCCGACAACACCGTCGCACTACCCAGGGCGGAAATGCTCGCTGAAGCAATTAAACAGCGACGCGTCATGTATCAGTCCGGACTGTTGAAACTTTTGCGCGACAAAGACATGGTTGGCGGGTCGCGTGAAATGCGTAACGCCACCCTGGCTATAGAAGCGCTGCAAGTTACCTCGCCGACGGTGTCTTTCTGGTATGCCGCAAGCGGGTTTTTTGATGCCGTCGCGAGCAATCCCACAGAGGCGGGCTCCTTGGCGGTGCAACTGTTTGGCAAAATCGACCAGCAGATCAAATTGCTGGTCGATGGCGTGCAGAAAATTCCGGAAAAATTGTTTCGCGATCTACTGCTCGTCATCGGCAGGTCGAAAGCGAATACCGAACGATTGAAAAAAATCCGAGAACTCTATCGTCTCGATGAACTCCTTGCGGTTCCAGTTGAACGTGGCGAGCTTGGCGCGGAAGACGAGCAAAAAGCGGTGATTCGCGGACTGCGGGATCAGGTTCAGGAGCAAAAAGAAAACTGGCTAAAGTTTACGAGTGGAAATCGTGCTGCCTTGGAACAGTTTGTCGCTCTGAGTGAGTCGTTCTACGCCGCTGCGCTACAACAGCCAAACAAGGATTTAGCTCAAATCGTCCAAATTGTCGGCGCTGCGGGTGCGCATTTACGCAAGTCCCAAGTAGCTGCCAGCGAAGCGCAATCGCTGGAAATGGCAACAGCGCTGCTATTTCTTGAGTCCTCGCTGGAAAATTATTTTCGACAGTCCTCAGACTTTAGCGCGCAAGCCAGTAACGTTATGGCACGCTTGAAAGGGGCGATGACGGGTGCCGTGCTGCCGCCGACAGCAGCCGGTTCGTCGGCACTTATGGACGACATGTCCAAGCGCGCCCAAGAACGCATGCTGATGTTCCAAGTGGGCCAAGAAGTGTTGGTGAATCTGGCAACCATCGAAGGTGCACTTGATACTTTTTTCCGCGATCCATCGAAACCGGGTGAGCTGAGCAACTTGTCACCACTTTTTTCCCAGGTTCAGGGGGCGCTGACCATGCTGGAATTGAATGACGCGGCGGCGCTCAACCAACTCTTGAAAGAACGTGTTAGTCGATTCGCTTCCGGCACCATTACCAGTCTCGGAGAGGATGCGGAAGCCGTGGCGGAAGGCGTCTCGGCGATGGGTTTGTATATCGCAGCATTACAACAGGGCACTACGCAGCCGCGTGAAGCGCTGCTGCCCGCCCTGATCCGCTTCGGGTTGGCCAACAAACCATCGGCACCAGAACGCAGCCTGATTAAATCTCCTGTATCCGAAGCGGATATCGATGTCGCCAAGCAAAAAGTGCAGGAACGCTACGAGGATTGGAAACAGCAGCCCGAACAAACTGCCTCGCGGGATCAATTGCGTGAGGCGGTTAAGGAATTGAAGCTGGACGCGACGCTGATCGCTGATACTGAGTCGGCCAGACAGAGCGATGAAATGCTGAAGGCAATCGAACAGACATTTGACCCGAATAAAACCGGCGTAGTAGCAGCGCTTGCCGAAATCGCACCCGACAAGCCAACCGAAGCACCGGCGGCACAAACCGTCCAGTTAATTGACGCTCCCACTGCGGAAGTTGACTCGGAGTTATTGGAAATTTTTTTGGAGGAAGCCGGCGAAGTGGTGGCGACAATCCGCGCACAGCTTGGCGTATTGCGTGGCAATCTGCACGATGCAGAGGCGTTGGTGACGATGCGCCGCGGCTATCACACGCTGAAGGGTTCCGGTCGCATGGTGGGCCTGACCGATCTGGGCGACGTGGCTTGGAATTGCGAACAGGTCTTCAATAAGTGGCTAAAAGACGAGCAACCGGCAAGCCCGCGATTGCTTGATTTCGTTGTGTACACGTCCAATGCTTTCTCGAGTTGGGTGGACGCACTTAAGGCAAACAGCGCAGCGCAAGTGGACGGTGCCGATATTGCGCGCATGGCGGAATCGCTGAAAAACATCAGTGCGGGCGAGGTAACTCCAGTGGACGAGCCCACCGCGGCAGCGGAGCCAGCTTTAGTGCCACCAGGGGTTGAAGCCGATGAAACCGGCTTGGTTGATGAATTGCCTGGGCAAATCGTATTTGTGACCATATCGCCGGACGTTATCTCTACCGAAGCTGCCGCACAACATCCAGCCGAGTTGGCCGAGCCGCCGCCAGTCGAACCATATGCGGCCGAACCCGAAATGGCGCCGGAGCCAGCGGATATACGGGTAGGTCCCATCGTGGTACCGCACGCGTTATTTAATATTTATCTTGGCGAGGCGGCCCAGCACATTGCCACGCTCGATAATGAAATAACGGCGCTCGAAACCAGGCCGATGTTACCCGTCTCGCATGAGTTCATGCGGGCAGCGCACACGCTAAACAGTTCGTCGCGTACCACTAATTTCGACATGATTGCCGATGTCGCCGCGGCTCTGGAAAAATGGGCCCAGGATGCAATCGAATTCACACCCAGCCTAGACTTACATCGCTTAAACGTGATGAGGCAGGCGGTCGACGCCTTAAGCAGCATGGTAATGGGCTTGCATACCCACGAACTGCCCACGGCGAGAACCGATGTCGTGCGGGAGCTGGCTGGTCTGCGCGAAGCGCTGAAGCTGGCCAAACGTGCCGAAAGCACATCCATCAATGTGCCAATATTGTCCACCGATTCCCGCGTAACACCGGCTGCTCCAGTCAAGGTGAATGACTCTCCACCTGAGTTACCGTCGAACATTCCAGCCGATAAAAGCCATGTTTTGGTCATGTTCGATGCGCTCACGGCGGACAGTGCAACGTCAGGCACGGGAACTGCTGGTGTAATTGATGAATTCAAGCGTGCACCGGCGCCGATCGAGCCGGTATTCGAATCAGGCAAGGAAAAGCGCCGCATTGAGGACGATATCGACAGCGATCTGTTGCCGATCTTTCTGGTGGAAGCCAAAGAGATTGTTCCACAAGTCGGCGACGGCATGCGCGCGTGGCGGGCTGTGCCGGCAGACCATACGCCGGTTATCGAACTCGCGCGCCACTTTCACACCCTAAAGGGCAGTGCGCGGATGGCAGGACTGATGCGTTTGGGCGAACTGGCCCACGTAATCGAAACCAAAATGATCGTGATGGATGGGCAGGCGACGCCAGCAACCGCCATGTTTGATGACATCGACGAGAATTTAGACCGCTTCACCGGCGCGCTAGACCGGCTGGAGGCTGGCGAACAACTGGGCACGCTCATCGACATTCCGGTGGTCGACGTATTCGAGCACCAAAAAGACAAACCCGCGACCCTCGCCATCATGGCTGCCGCCGCGCAGGCGGTGCGTGATGAGGCGGCGCCCGACGGCCGCGAGCGTCAATCGCTGTTGCGGGTCAACGCCAATATAATCGACCGCTTCGTCAACGAAGCAGGTGAGTTGTCGATTGCACGTTCCCGCATTGACCAGGAAATGTTGACGTTCAAGCAATCGCTGATCGATCTGACAGAAAACATATCCCGGATGAAAGCCCAGCTGCGCGAAGTCGAAATTCAATCTGAATCGCAAATCCAGTCGCGCATCAAGGAAGCTGAAGAACGCGGTGCCGCGTTTGACCCGCTCGAATTCGACCGCTTCTCGCGCACCCAGGAATTGACCCGCTTCATGGCCGAGAGTCTCAACGACGTCATTACTCTGCAACTTTCGCTGCAGAAAAATCTCGACGAAACCGCAGCGGCGCTGCTCCAGCAGGCGCGTTTGAATCGTGATCTTCAGCACGGCCTGATGAGCGTGCGGCTGGTACCTCTTGGTAACCTGCAGGATCGTTTTTATCGTGTGGTGCGACAGACAGCGAAAGACCTGCACAAAAAAGCCAATCTTGAATTTCGCGGCGTGCGGGTGGAAATCGACCGGTCGGTACTTGAAAAAATTACCCCTCCGTTCGAACATTTGCTGCGTAACGCCGTGGCCCACGGAATTGAAATACCAGTGGACAGGGTCAACCAGGGCAAGTCGGAAATCGGCGAAATCACGATTGATGCGCAACAAGTCGGCAATGAGGTGGTACTGACACTCTCAGACGACGGCGCAGGACTTAATTTTGCACGAATTCGCGAAAAAGCAGTTGAACAAGGTCTGTTATCTGCGAATGCGGAGGTCAGCGAAGCGCAGCTCACACAATACATTTTCCTGGCGGGGTTTTCGACCGCGGATGAAGTAACTCAGGTTTCAGGCCGCGGCGTGGGCATGGATGTGGTGCGGAACGAAATCGCCTCGCTTGGCGGGCGTATCGATATTGCCTCCACTGCCGGGCGCGGTACCGTATTTACCATCGCCCTTCCTTTGACGCTCGCCGTGACGCAAGCCGTGATCGTCGTGGTAGGCGATGTGCAGTACGCGATCCCGTCGGTAATGGTCGAACAGGTGCAGGAATACAAAGGCAAGCGCTATGAACCCTTGCTTGCAATGAATGAAATTGACTGGAAGGGCAACAAATACCCCCTGCGGTCGATGGCGGACCTGCTGGGTGCCAAGCCCACCATTTCTGCTCAGCGCAAAGCCTTGGTAATTCTGGCCAAAAGCGGTCAACAGCGCACAGCTGTGCAGGTCGACCAGATCATCGGTAACCGCGAAATTGTGGTGAAGTCGATCGGTCCGCAACTGGCGCGCCTGATCGGCGTGGCCGGTGCAACTGTAACTGGCTCGGGGCAGATCATTCTCATCATCAATCCGGTGCAATTGCATTTCCGCGAAACTGCGGCGGTTAGCGTCGAGAACGTTGTGTCGAGACAGCAGGAAAAATTCGCACCCGCGTTTCCGGGCCTGCGCGCCGGTTCGGCTGGCGCAGAAGCGGCAACGTCAATCTCCCCGCCGCAACCAGCGGAACTGATGAAAGTGCCCTCGCTAGGTGAAGCTATTGCAGCCGCCACGCCGGCAGGCGACGCACCGGCGGCGGCGCTACTGATGCGCACGGTGCCGCTGGTAATGGTGGTCGATGATTCGCTAACCGTCAGAAAAATTACCAGCCGCATGTTGACGCGCGAAGGTTTCGAGGTTGCCACCGCCAAAGACGGGGTCGATGGACTTCAACAGCTACAAGATATCGAGCCCGATATTATCTTGCTGGATATCGAAATGCCGCGCATGGATGGTTTCGAGTTTGCACGCAACGTACGCGCAGACGCCAAGACCAAAGGCATCCCCATTATTATGATTACCTCTCGCACTGCCGACAAGCATCGCAATCGCGCTGTGGAGCTGGGTGTAAACGAGTACATGGGCAAACCCTATCAGGAAGAGCAATTACTGGTGCTGATTCGCCACTACACGAAGCAACGCTCCCCGACATAATTTGAGTTTCGCGTACTTTGCCAGGGCGGCTTCACCGGCTGAAACACTAAAACACGATGTTCCACGAATGTACGATCCGGCGCGTCGTCCGCTTACCAATTCACCAAACCGGCGTAAGCCATCGCCAGCACCGCCAAACCAAACACAATGCGATACCACGCAAATATTGTGAAGTCGTGAGACGACACGTAGCGTATCAACCATCGCACCACCACAAACGCCGAAATAAATGCGGTGACAAAGCCGACGCCGAATACGGGCGCGTCGTTGATCGACAGTAGATCGCGTGCTTTCCACAACGAGTAAAGTGTCGCACCGAAGAGAAGCGGTACGGCGAGAAAAAAGGAAAACTCGGTCGCACATTGTCGGGAGAGACCGAAAAACATGCCGCCGATGATGGTGGCGCCAGAGCGCGAGGTACCGGGAATCAGGGCCGCACACTGCGCAACACCGACTTTGAAAGCTTGCAGTAATGTCAAGTCGTCGACAGATTCAATAAGTGGGTGGATGCGCGTTTGCAACCGATGACGATACCAGCGTTCAGCCAGCAGGATGACCACACCACCGATCACGAATGCAAGCGCCACGGGTACTGGCTTGAACAAATGTAATTCGATGATTTTTTTAAACATCAGTCCCAGCGCCACGGCAGGCAGGGTTGCGACGATCAAATTGAGGGTGAATCGTTGCGCCATCCGATCTGAGGCAATCCCCGCAAAGGTGGCCGTAAATCGCGCCCGATATTCCCAGCACACTGCAAGGATTGCACCGGGCTGAATGACGATATCAAAAACAGTGGATATAGCGCGGGGGAAATCCAGCCATGTGCTTGCGAGGATCAGATGACCCGTCGAGGAAATGGGCAAAAATTCGGTGAGACCCTCAACAATGCCGAGGATGGCAGCTTTTAGCAACAGTATTAAATCCACAATAATTCCCGGGTAAAAAAACGTTAAAGAGCACTGGTGGGGGCTAGCGCTACGTGAAAACAGGCGTGATACGCGGTCGAAACGGCATGCCAGAGTCATTTCACCTTCAGCACCAGCGCGTCCGCTCTCACTTCAGCCCGCTCTGGTTCATAGCGTGCGCCATACTTGATGAACTCCTCAGCCGTGAAAATGTACAGCGGTTTGTCTTCCAGTACTTCGCGACCGATAGTCGATGCCGCTTTCGCCAGGCTCGCGGACAAGGCATCCGGCATATTGTCCATGCGAATGTGCTCCACGCGTACACCGCGCAGAAACAAGGCGCGCGAGGCCACTACGTATTCGGGACGGCCGGAAATTTTTAGCGCACCGCTGATATTGCGACTGGTCAGCGGCAGTTTTACGTTAATCTCAAAACTGGTCGAAAGCCTGTTTTCGTCAGCATTCAACTCCACGACCGGGCGCGCCAGCGTCACCTCGAGCAAACCCGCGACGCTCTTTTCGAGTGGAAAGCGGAGTGCCATTTTTTGCGTGAGTTCAGCTGCACTTATACGAATTTCACCAGACAAAAAAGGCACCGGGGCACAACTTTCAAGTAGCAATACGGACAGAAAAATCGCAAAATTTCTTCGCCTGTATCGAAATGTCGTCAGCATGGAGGGAAGCAAAAAAACGAAAGGGGCCGGCACTTATTGTTTTTCGTAGGCGCGGATGCGCGCCAACACGAAGTTTCTGAATTTCTGCGGCATTTCCAGCGTCGCGTTGGCAAAGACGGCAGCCACGTTGTTGGCATCGAACACGCCGCCTGCCACCAACAGGGCACTCATACTACGGCCCGGTTTGTCTTCAGGCGCGTTCACGCCTTCATGCGCGTAACCTGCCTCCGGTGGCCAGCGCAACGCGCGTTCGTTACCAAGTTTGGCATAGCAAAGCTGGAAACCCTGCAACTCGCCATCGTAGGTTTCCCACGTATACAGATCAAAATTTTCATCATGAAACCAGCGGCGATACCTACCCGTTTCGTACTGCGCGACGCTGTCAATTTCGTTTAGCATGCAAGTCTCACCAGAAGAGCCTGTCAATTCAAAATGGACGCCTACACAATTGGCATCAGGGCCGCGAAGCCGGCCATCATGCCATTTAAAGATTCAATTTAGCCACCAGCGCGCGCAGTTTATCGGGATCATCGGCTTTAAGAATTTTCGCCGCGATTGGCTCAATATCGGGCAGGTTTGACATCAGCACCCGTTGTTTGACCACCAGCAGGTTGGCAGGATGCATGGAAAAGTCGCGCAGACCAAACCCTAAAAGCAGGCGCGTCAGTTGTTCGTCGCCTGCCATTTCGCCGCATACCGTCACCGGCACCCCGGCCTCTCCTGCCTGTCGTATCACGCTCGAGATCAATGACAGCACCGCCGGATGCAAAGGGTCGTATAAGTGGGCGACGGTGTCATCGGTGCGATCAATCGCGAGGGTGTATTGAATCAAATCGTTGGTGCCGATGGAAATGAAATCCAGACTTTTCAAAAACATCGGCAACGCAATCGCCGCCGCTGGAATTTCTATCATGCCGCCGACCAGTATGTTGTCGTTGAATTTCCTGTTCTCTTGTCTCAATTGTTCTTTGGCGCGCGCAATCGCCGCCAAGGTCTGCGTAATTTCGCTCGCCGACACCAGCATCGGTATCAGAATGCGCACATTGCCAAAGCGCGAGGCGCGAAGAATCGCGCGTAATTGGGTATTAAAAATTTGCGGTTCGGCCAGACAGTAGCGAATTGCCCGTAAACCCAGCGCCGAATGTGCTGGCCCCTGATCGGGTCCGCCCAGTGATTTGTCCGCACCAATATCGAGGGTGCGGATTACCACTGGTTTGCCTTTCATCCCTTCAGCAACAAATTTGTAGGCGTCAAGCTGTTCTTCTTCCGAAGGCAGATCTTTACGGTTCATGAACAGGAATTCACTGCGGAACAGGCCAATCCCGGACGCTCCCGACGCCCGTACGCCGTCGAGATCGCCTGGCAATTCGATATTGGCGTGCAGTTCGACGTGCGTGCCATCGAGCGTGTCGGCTGATGTGGTCTTGATGCGTGTGAGCTTTAGGCGCTCAAGCTTCCATTGATTTTGTTTCAGCCGGTATTCGGCAAGAACCGTTTCATCCGGCTCCACAATAACCACGCCTTGGGCGCCATCGACGATAATCAGCTCATCTTCTCGCACCAGTTCGCGCGAGGTGTGTAACGCGACAATCGCCGGGATCGCCAAACTGCGGGCCAGGATGGCGGTGTGGGAGGTCTGACCACCAAGGTCGGTGACAAATGCGGCGACCTGGTGATCCTTGAAAAGAATGACGTCGGCGGGCGAAAGATCGCGCGCCACCAGGATCGTATCTTCGGCGCGCGCACGCAATTTCTCGGGCACCGCACCACCCTGGCCGGTGAGCGCGGCGACAACGCGCTCGGCCACCTGGCGGACATCGGTCTTTCGTTCACGCAAATACTCATCCTGGACTTCTGCAAAATGGGCGAGCAACTCATCGAGTTGAAGTTTCAATGCCCACTCCGCGTTACAGGCTTCGCGTTTGATAATTTCCTTCGGCACTTCGGAAAACGTCGGGTCGTCGAGGATCATGCGGTGCACCGTGACAAAGGCGGCCATGTCCCCCGTCGCATCTCCCCGCTGCGTCGTCTGAAGACCACGCTCAAGCACGTCCAGTTCAGCACGAACCTGCTTCACGCCTTTGTCAAAGCGCTTTACTTCGCGCGCGATAAACTCCTCCGGGATCGAGTAGTGATCGACCTCGAGTGATGCGCTGGTGACAAGATGCGCGTGGCCAATGGCGATGCCACCACTGACGCCCAATCCATGAAGCGTAAAACTCATGCGCTGCCCGACAAACTCAAGCACTGGCGGGGCTGCCAATCTATTAATGCCCGAAAAAGCGCGCCAACGTTAGAGTTCAGCACGCATATTTTGCTGAAAGCGTGCGGCAAAGTCGAACGCTGGGAAGCAGGATTTCCGATCGAAAAGCGCGGCCTTAATATTTGGGCCGGGCTTCTATCCGCGAAAAATGCCAGCGCGGCGCCGTCGGGATTATTGATGCGATTTATAACAACGACGACAACGCAGCGCATTATTCGCCCTCGCCAAACTTGTCGTTGATCAGCGCCACCACTGCCGCCATCGCATTTACTTCGTCTACACCTTCGGTCTCGAGCGACAGTACGGTCCCCTTGCCGGCGGCGAGCATCATGACACCCATGATCGATTTTGCGTTCACTCTTCGTCCGGCTTTTGAAACGAACACCGCGCTCTGAAATCTGCCCGCCGTCTGCGTCAGTTTGGCCGAGGCGCGCGCGTGCAGGCCTAGTTTGTTGATAATCTCTATTTCTTGGTTCAACATAGTCAGGTATCGGCCACGACCGCCATGCGGATCACGCCCTCCTGGGCGCCTAACAGTGCCTTTTGAATCAATACTTCCATTGACTGCTCGCGGTAGGTCAACGCTTTGATGAGCATGGGCATATTTATTCCTGACACGCCCTGTACCCTGTCCGGCACCAATAAATTACAAGCGATGTTTGAAGGCGTTGCGCCGAAAATGTCTGTCATCACCAGTACCCCTTGTCCCTGATCGAGAAAGCGAATCAAATCACGGCCCTGCGGCAATATGGCTTCCGGATCGTCGTGAACGGTGACGCCAAGTTGGCGTAAATATTGCGGGCGTTTGCCCATCACGTGGCTGGCGCAGTGGATCAAACTTTCACCCAATGTACCGTGGGCAACAATGAGAATGCCGATCATGTTGGAAATTATCAAAGCAATAGCGTCATTCTAGCCGATGGCCACATCGACCACCGTCGCATTACGGCAAGTTGCGGTTAGCTCCTGCCTTACGCCTGTAGATCCAACATCGCTGGCGCGTGGCGTTGGCGCCTGGCGGACTTAGAAAATTCCGGTCCGGCCCGATCCGCTGCCGATTACGCGGTCAGTTGTTTAACGCGTGACAGGTGGCGTATTTTTACGGCGGCAGCCAGCTTCTCGCGCACTTTCCGACTTGCTGGTGAAGCGAAGCACGGTTCGCGGTGAAAACAAAGTTTGTTGCGGCGGCTTTGCGGGCGCGAGCCGTGCTTTCATACTTGCTTGGTTGACGCCGGAAGCGGGGCTAGGAATTTTTCTTCAAAGACTTCACTCGAAACCGGTTT
>JAYVKG010000245.1:0-41734 GCA_043768625.1 Betaproteobacteria bacterium | reverse complement strand
GCACCTGCACGCATCGCTTCGACCGCGATTTCTTCGCCGATGGTTGCCGAAACAATAATGAAGGGCAAATCGCCGCCGTGCTCGCGAACCTGTTTCAGGGCTGCCAGCCCGCTGAATTGCGGCATGCGGTAATCGCTGATAACAATATCCCACCTCTTGCCCGCCAGCGCGGCAAGCAGAGCGGCGGAAGTGTCGACACGCAGCACCACCAGCTCCAGGCCAAGGCCGCTCAACTTATGCGCCAACAGCGCGGCGTCGTCTTCTGAATCCTCAATCATTAAGATGCGCACTTTGTTCACCGCCGCTTGCTCGTCATCGCTGTAACGTGAAGTGAACGGAGGTGCCCTGATCAACGATGCTCTCCGCCCACACCCGCCCTCCGTGCCGGGTGATGATGCGCCTGACGGTGGCAAGCCCGATCCCGGTACCCTTGAATTCGCTTTGTGTGTGCAGCCGCTGAAACGGCGCAAATAACTTGTCGGCGTAGGACGCGTCAAATCCGGCACCATTGTCGCGGACAAAAAAGACCGGGACGTCATCGGTATTGACCAGACCGAATTCAATCTTCGCTGCGTTCCGCTTGCCGGTGAATTTCCACGCGTTGCCGAGCAGATTCTCCAGCACAATGCGCAGCAGCCCACGGTCCCCACTGGCACCAAGGCCGGGCATCACAAGGCATTGAATGTCACGCCCGGGCTCGGTTTTTTGCAATTCGGCGAGAACCAGCCAGGCCAGCGCGCTCAGGTCCACCACCTGACGGTTCAATTCGCCCCGCGAGACCAGCGATAACGCCAGCAGATCGCTGACGAGCTGCTCCATTCTTTGCGCGGCCGCTTGAATCCGTATCAGGCAATCGCGCCCGCGCAGATCTAGCTTGTCACCGTATTCTTCCATCAACATGGTGCCAAAACCTTCGACATGCCGGATCGGCGCTTTGAGGTCATGCGAAATTGAATAATCAAACGCTTCCAGTTCCTGATTGACCGCTTCAAGGTCAGCCGTGCGTTCTTTCACTCGGCGCTCAAGGCTGGCATTGAGGTGTAGTACTTCTTCTTCAGCGCGTTTGCGCTCGCTGATGTCCTGACAAGTGCCGATGGCGCGCAGCGGCCTTCCCTGTTGGTCAAAAAATACCCGCCAACGCTCTTCCGCAAATTTTATCCGGCCATCCGGCATACGCAAGCGATGTTGCAGCGTCTTGTCGGCTGCGCATTGGTTGAGTGACTCGTCAAAGACTTCCTTCACCATCGTACGATCATCGGGATGGACGATCATCAGAAAAATTTCGTGGGTGGGATGAAAGGTCGCCGGATCGGTTTCATGAATGCGGTGGGTTTCTTCCGACCAAATGACTGACATGGTGACCAGATCTGTTTCCCAACTGCCAATTTTGGCGACCCGTTGCGCGATTACCAGGCGCGATCGCTCCTCCTCCAATTGTTCTACCAGGTGCCGCTGGTGCAACTCACTCGTTCTCAACGCGTTTTCCGCCTGCATGCGTTCGGTAATGTCTTCGCCGATGCTGGCCGTGCCGGTCACCGCACCTGAGGGCGAGCGCAGCGTTGTATTATTCCAGCGGATGAGGCGCCGCTCGCCGGCGCGGGTGAGAATTTCATTTTCGTGATGCCGCGCTGCCGGAAAGTCCGCAAGCATCGCCAAGTGCACCGCGCGCACCTCCTCGGCTAAATCGGGCGGTATGATCAGATCGACAAACTTTTTACCGATCAACTCCTCGCGCCGCCAACCCGTCAAGGCGAGAAAATAGTCGTTGCAGTAAATAATCCTGCCAACCATGTCGATCACGATCGAGACCAGATCGACATTGCCCATCATGTCGCTGAAGCGACGATCGCTTTCCAGCAATTCATCCGCAATTTTTTTTCGTTCGGTGATGTCCCGTGCAATGGAGACAATCTGCCAGCCTTTGCCAGCGCGCTGTGCGTGGCGCCGCAATTCAATCCATGCGTGTGATCCATCGTCGCGCGGCCGCAACATTTCCACCGGCCCGGCTGGCTGGCCACCGGCAATGATAAGGTCGTAAGTGCGCGCAAGCTCTTCTTCCGGAATTGACAGCAGGCCTGCCGGTCCCAACGCAAGCAATTCTTCACGTGTTTGCTTGCGCATCCTGCACGCGGCATTGTTGACATGGAGGTAGCGCATGGTGGTGCGGTCAACCAGATAGATCGCATCCTCCGTCGCGTCCATCGCGGTCGCGAAGCGCCGCAGGGCTTCTTCATTCTGCTTGCGCTCGGTAAGGTCGCGAATGAAGGCACTGAATACCCAGGCACCGCGCCGCCTGATCGGCGATACCGACATCTCTATAGATATCTCCTGTCCGTCGCGGCGCAGCGCTGCAGTTTCGATTCTCTTGTTCAATATTGGGCCTTCACCGGTGGCGAGAAACGCGCGCAGGCCAAGCCCGTGTGCCTCGTGATGCCGGGCGGGGATAATCGTCTCCGTCAGCAGTTTGCCAACTACTTCCTCGCGGCTCCAGCCGAAAGTTTTTTCGGCCAGGGCATTCCAGCCGGTAATACGCCCCGACGCATCCATGACGATGACAGCATCGAGTGCGGATTCGACAATTGAACGCGCTCCTTCTTCGGCTTCGTGTTCCGATGTTGTATCCACGTGCATCACAACGGCCCCAAGCGGAGCGATATCTGCAAACGGCACTACCGTCATCAGAAACCAGCGTTGCCGCGTTGGCGAGTGACACGGGTATTCGGCTGAAAAACTTTTAACTTCACCACGCAACACTGCAAGAATACCGTTGGCTACAGTTCGCGCACCCGCTGATTCGCATCCCACTGCGTCGGCGCATATTTCAAGGTAATTGACGCCAATCGCATACGCCGGACCCCGCAGTAAATTTTCACCGGCTAATCGCTGCCACGCTTCGTTTACTGAAATAATAGTGCCCGCACTGTTGAGCAGGGCGATATGCGCCGGCAGCGCGTTGAGGATGGCAGCCTGCCTGGTCGTCTCGCTAAGGCGCATCTGGTCTTGCGCGCGCCGCAAGGTAAATCTGCGGCCTGTATGGTCAGTTGTCGTATCGACTTCACCAGCAGTCAGCTCCTCCAGTCGCTGCTCGGTCTGGTGCAACGTCTCGATTAACGCAGAAATTTCCGCATTTGTATCGCCCTGCGGCGGCAACAATTGTGAACTCACGGCCCGAGGTCTTTCAAGCCCAACGCGCGCAATGCAATCTGCGTGTCGATCAGCCTGCCGACGATTTTTCGCATCGGCGACGCCGCGAGCTTGATGCGCGTGGGGGTCATGAAGATGACCTCGGTCAGAGCGCGTTTGGGTTCCTTGTACACATCGACGATTTCGATCTCGTGGCGACCCGGCAGATAAGTCTCGCCAAAGGCATGAAGATTGTTGGTCGCCGTTGCAGAATTCGGCGCGTCAGCGCCGCGCAACTCGCGCATCTGCGTGCGGCCCCGCGTCACTTCACGCTCGTAACTTTTCGCGGTGTGGCTCAACAAGGCCTTTTCGACCTGCGTTGCCATCAGCTCCGTTTGTAGCGACTTTACCCTCGCCTCGAGCTCGGCCTCCTCGGCATCGAGCTTCACGCGCTTGAGCTTCTCCGCCGCTTCGGCGACCTCATTGGCGACCCGCTTGGCGCTTTCTTTTTCCCAGCGCAACGTGCCCATCAACACCTCGCCACCCGCCGAGTAGGTGTCGGTCAAAGTTACCCCGGCATTACTCAGAATCAGCTCGCGCACCTGGTTTGAATGTCCCGTGCCACGGAATTTGATGATGGATAAGCCACGGTTACGCTCACCAGCCTGTACCAGGTAGTCAAGATATATCCAAGTGTCTGTGAGGGTGGAAATCTGCAAAGAGGCTCTGCTTTCCGTCCGGTCGGCCATTTCGTCGATCAGGCTGGTACAAACCATCGTGATGCCTTCGGCCTTCGACCAGTCGATCAACCGCTCCACCACGCTGTGAGCGCTTATGCCACCGCTAGATTTAGACCATGTGGACAAGGGATCGATCACCACACAACCCGCTCTTTGCTCCTTCGCGATCGCTATTGTGCGCACCAGGTAGGTCTCTGCACTACCGGTGAGGGTACGTGCGGAGTCCATCCGTAATAGCCCATTTTTAGCGTAGCGGCCCGGCCGGCGCGCGACCGCGACCTCAATCTTGGCCCCTAGAGGCGCGAGCATCCCGCGCAGATCAAAATCCCCCGACTGGACCATGTCCGGCATCGGCTGGGCGTTGAGCAAAAACAGTTTTCGCGGCGGCAATTTCGCAAAATTCCAGCCAAAGCTTTCGGCGTTGGCGACGATGCGGCTGGACGTTTCTTCAAAGGCGACAAAGATGCCGGGTTCCTTGCAATGCTCTGCGCCGTGCAAAAAAAATTGTAGCGGGAAAATGGTTTTGCCCGAGCCCGGCCCGCCCATCAGCAGCGAAGTGCGGCCGTGCGGCAGGCCGCCACTGGTGATTTCATCGAAACCACTGATCCCGGTTGGCGCTTTACGTGCCATTTTCACAGGTGCAGACCGGACGGGTTTCATGTTTATTCCTGTGGAAATCCTCGGCCACGGCAGTAACTGAAAGTTCCCAGCCAACGCTGTGGTTGCGGTAAACGCGCGCATTGCGATTATTGCAAGTCTAGGGTGGACGACATTTGCCAGCTATCAGGGAACGCATATAATGGGGTGCCCAAAAACCTCAGATCGCCACCTTGATCCAAGAAAAATGTCGGATTCATTTTGCCTCCACAAAGCGCCGCATGACGGCCACGCACTCGTCTACCTACGCATCTGCACTCGCAGGCTGGGCTTGGTTGAAAAAGATGGCGCAGCTCGGTAGAGCCGCCGTCAAGGTCATCAACGTGCGATGTTGCGTTGCCGAAAAACACAGTTCGCTTCCCGTTAGAAGTTGCATGGCGGTGGCTTCATAGATCCATATTTTTAATGTCACGCTTTTCAACCAACAACGTCTGTTCGATATCGCACAGAAAGCGTGATTCCGTCGCGCTATCCATCCCGCCAAGCCCGAGGAAAATCAACAACTACCAGCATTGGCGCGGCTCATGGCTCAATATGCTATTGGGAAGCCCGCCGGTGCTCGTGTTTCGCAAGGTTTAGCTGTACCAAAGACGCCTGCGACAACCACTGGCAACCTATGCAGCCTGACGACAAGCGGCTTTTAGGCCGCCACCGCCTGCGGCCGTGGCGCTGGGGCGTATGCCCGAGTAGTAGGGAAAAATAGCGAGAACTGCGACCCGTGACTTGCGATGCCTCGTGAACTCTGGATGTCCAGACGGCCCCCGTGCCGGATCAATACGTGTTTCACGATGGCCAAGCCCAAACCTGTCCCGCCAGTGGCTTGCGAGCGACCGCGATCAACCCGATAGAACCGTTCGGTGAGACGCGGAATATGCTCCGGTGCGATGCCTTCGCCGTTATCTACGACACGAAATACCGGCCTGCCATCTTCCTGCCCCCAGTAGACGTCGATCTTGCCACCGGCGGGGGTATAGCGCACCGCATTCGACAATAGGTTGCCAAACGCACTGTTGATTTCGTCACGATTGCCGACCAGCCAAATGTCACCTGCGACCAATGACAGGGTGTGCCGGCCATTGGATAACAGCTGCGCATCAGCCACCAGCGCCTGCAGCATGCCTGGCACATTGATAGGCGCTTCGGCTAGGCGGTGGCCCTCGTCTTCAAGTTGCGACAGGGTGAGCAGGTCTTCAACCAGCCTTTGCATGCGCGCGGCGTGCGCGCGCATGTGCAATAGCGATTTTTCAATTAGCGGCACATCAGCATTGCCCGCGACGGTGAAGTTCGACATTGTTTCCAGAAAGCCCGACAACACCGTGATCGGCGTGCGCAGTTCGTGGGAGACATTAGCAACGAAGTCTCGGCGCATGGTTTCCAGCCGCTCGTATTCGGTCACGTCACGCGACAGTAACAACATTTGCTCATCTCCAAACGGCACCAACTGCACAGTAAAGATTAATTCTTTCGGAGCGCCACCCACATCAGCGCGGGTGAGTTTTAGCGTTAGTGGCACACCGTACTGTCGGGCGTTCAGGTAGGCGATAAATTCGGGGTAACGGATCAGATACGTAATGGTCTGCATCCGGTCGTCTTTGCGCGAAATATTCCAGTGCGACTCGGCCGTGGGGTTGAGCCAGACGATGTTATAGGCAGTATCCAGCATCACCGCTCCATCCGGCAACGCGGAGGCTGCTTGTTGGAAACGCGACAGCGAATCGGCAAGCAATTGTCGGTTGAGCCGCTCATCGCGCAGCATGCGGTAGAGCTGAAGCAGCACGTCGCCCCAAAGTCCGTCCGCATCGGGCAGTGTCGCCGCCTGCGGATCACGCAGCCACTCAGACATTTGCGCCAGCTTCCATGCGTAATAACCGTATGCCGCAAACACCACCAGCGCGCCCGTCGCGAGGCCAGACGCGGGACCCGCTGCCAACGCGATGATTCCGCCTACCAATGCCGCTAGCAGCCCGACGCGAAGCAGCGACAGGAGTAAGAACTTGGCGGCCGGTGGGAGTATAGGGCTTGGCGACATAGCAGTGTTATGTTACCAAGACGTCGGTCTGTGCAGGATCAGTCTTTCGCGAACCGATAGCCACTGCCTCGCACCGTCTGGATCAAAACCTGATGGTGTGACGGTGACAGTGCGGCACGCAGGCGTCGGATGTGTACGTCAACCGTGCGCTCCTCAATGAAAACGTGGTCGCCCCAGACGAAGTCGAGCAGCTGGGTACGCGAATACACGCGCTCCTGGTGCGTCATGAAAAAATGCAACAGACGAAATTCTGTTGGGCCCATGCTTAATAGCTTACCGCTTCCAATTACTTTGTGCGACGCTGGGTCGAGTTTCAGGCCGTTAAAATCGATTATATCCAGCGTAAGCTCCGGCGCGCGGCGGCGCAGCACTGCTTTGATACGCGCCTCGAGCTCGCGGAGGCTGAATGGTTTGGTAATGTAGTCGTCGGCACCGCTGTCGAGGCCTTTCAACTTGTCCTCCTCTGCGCCTTTCGCGGTGAGCAAAATGATCGGTAGTGATTTGGTACGCGCCTCACTACGCAGCTTTTTCGCCAACGCGATGCCGCTAATCCCTGGCAGCATCCAATCGAGCAGTGCCAAGTCCGGCAGCTCGTGCTGAATCTGCCGTAACGCGTCTTCGCCGCTGCCATGGATGAGCACGCGATAGCCACCCATTTCCAGATTGATCTGGATTAAGTCCTGAATGGCGGGCTCGTCTTCAACGACCATGATTGTCGGATTCATTTTAAGCACTGCTCTATGGATTGGCTTGTATTGAAGCATATTTCAGCGAGATGACCGTTTCGTGACGACAGTAAACAAAACTCGGCGGCATGCGCCGCGCGGTATCATAGCGACCCTGCACCAGGAATTGGAAATCATGTCTGGCTTGACTCCGTCCTCTCCACGACCCACCGATATCAAGTTACATCAGAAATCGCGCGAACTTGAAATCCTTTTCGACGATGGCAAAACGTTTCGTTTCAGTTGTGAATTTCTGCGCGTGTACTCGCCCTCCGCGGAAGTGCGCGGGCACGGACCGGGGCAGGAGGTACTTCAGGTGGCAAAGAAAAACGTGGAAATCAAGGCCATTGAGCCGACCGGCACCTACGCCGTCAAGCTCACCTTTTCGGATGGCCACGATACCGGACTCTATTCGTGGGATTATTTTTATGATCTGGGCGTGCGGCAGGTCGACTACTGGCAATCCTATCTGGCGCGTATGCAGCAGGCCGGCGCAAGCAGGGAATAAGCGCGGTGCCAGCCGACGAGCGCACTTTTTTACGGCAAAGGCCGTTTTTTCAAGTTCGTCGACGGCTAACTTGCGCGGCAGGTCGACAGCAGCAAACTTTGCGCGCAATATGCGGTCCATTGAGTGGGGTAGCCGGTTAGGCTCGCTCCGAGGAGCAAAGGAGTAATGCATGGGTAACGACACGCACTTTGGATTCCGACAAGTGCCCGAGGCGGAAAAATCGGTGCATGTGAGGGAAGTTTTTAAATCCGTCGCGCCCTCCTATGACGTAATGAACGATCTCATGTCCGCGGGCATGCATCGCTTGTGGAAGCGCTTTACGGTTGATCTGGCGAATGTGAAGCCGGGCGAAAAAGTGTTGGACGTCGCTTCCGGCTCGGGCGACCTGGCGTTGGCATTCGCCGGACTGGTTGGCGGGCACGGACAGGTTTGGCAGACCGACATCAACGAAGCGATGTTGAAAATTGGCCGCGACCGTTTGATTAATGCCGGCTACGTCTTGCCAAACGCGCTTTGTGATGCTGAAAAATTACCGTTCCCGAGCGAAATGTTTGACTTGGTCACCGTCGCATTTGGTTTACGCAACATGACACACAAAGATTTGGCGCTGGCGGAAATGACGCGGGTTTTGAAATCCGGCGGGCGCTTGCTGGTGCTTGAATTCTCCAAAGTCCACCCAAATTTAAGCAGGCTATATGACGCTTATTCGTTCAGGGTGCTGCCGTTGTTGGGAAAATTTGTCGCGCATGATGAAAACAGCTATCGTTATCTGGCCGAGTCGATCCGCATGCATCCGGACCAGGCAACGCTGTCAGGTTTGATGAAAGTTGCAGGTTTGGCACGCGTTGAATTTTTCAATCTGGCTGCCGGTGTCGTGGCGCTGCATCGTGGAGTAAAGCTATGAAATATGTATTGGCGTTGAAAATTATCCCGGTAATCTCGGTCACGGCTGCTGCAATGTTTGCCGGCAACGCGCATCCGCAGCCGTCGAAGGCAGTCAGTATCAAGCCCGGCAAGATCCATGAAAAATGCGTCGAACTTACCCCGCCGCAAAAAATAGAATACCGCTTTGATTCCGCAGCAAAGCTTAATTTTAATTTGCATTTCCACAAGCGTGATCAGGTTTATTATCCGGTAAAGCTTGATAGCACCAATGGTGAATCGGGACTGTACGAGGCCAAGGCGAAGGAAGTTTACTGTCTCATGTGGGAAAACAAAACCAGCGCCGATATTGACCTCAGCTACAACGCTAGAGTTGTGAATTGATGTGTGTGTTCGCAAGGCGATGAATCGAAATCTCGGTGTCAACCGACCTTTTTAATTTAGGAAAAACCATGAAGAATTTAATAATTGTCGTATTGCTTGCCCTGTTCTCGGCGATGCTTTTGGTTGGTGACGCCAATGCCAAAAACCGCCTCGGCGGTGGAAAGTCGACAGGTATGCAGCGCGAAAACGTGCAGAAGGATGTTCCCAGGGCACCCGCGCAAAATTCGGCGGTACCTGCAGGCACCGGTGCGGCAGCAGCCGCACCCGCTTCCGGAATGAGCAGATGGATGGGCCCGCTCGCAGGTCTGGCGGCAGGCGGATTGCTGGCCTCGCTTTTCATGGGCGGTGGTTTCAGCGGATTAAAAATGATGGACATTCTCCTGTTTGCAGGCCTTGCGTTCGGTGCCTTCATGCTGTTTCGCCTGTTTATGCAGAAAAAAGCGGCCGTGCCTGCTCTTGGGGGTAACGCTCCCGCGCAGTACACCGGCACATTAGGCTCGGCAGGTCCTGTTCCGGTCGCGCCACAGTTTCGTGGAATTACTGATGGCGCGCCAGAAATTGGTAGCAGGCTTACCCCTGGTGGCGGTGACTCAGTTGTGCCTGCGCCAGCCTCGGCATCCGCACCGAGGGTCCCGCCGGATTTCGATATTGCCGGATTCGAGCGGCAAGCGCGATTTGCCTTCATTCGGCTGCAAGCAGCTAATGACGCGAAGGATGTGAACGATATCCGCGACTTCACCACGCCGGAAATGTACGCCGAGCTTTCGCTGCAAATTCAGGAGCGGCCTGCGGCTGCACAAAAAACAGAAATCGTTTCGCTGAACCTAAACGTTCTTGAAGTCGTCAACGAAGGTCAACGTGCCATCGCCAGTGTGCGATACACCGGCGCAATCCGGGAAGACGCGGGCTCGCCGGCGGAAGCGTTCGATGAAATCTGGCACGTCACGAAACGACTGGAGGATGCAAAATCGACGTGGTTGCTTGCAGGAATTCAGCAATTAGCTTAATGACACCCATCGGCACACTTTCGTTTCCAATCGTCAGTCTGTTTAACCACGTGCTGTCGGACTATCCTGCAGCGCGACAGCGTTTACAAGCGCACGACGGCAAGGTTATCTCCGCGCGGATTGGCCCGTTGGCAATGCGCATGCGGGTCACGAAGGGGGGTGAAATGGAGCCGATCGGGGATAGCGGCGCAGCACCCGCCTCGATTGATGCCGGTGTTTCGTTTAGTGTCCCGCTGGCGCTATTGCCGCGTTTTGCCGCGGGCGATCCCGCGGCTTTCCAGCAAATCGTTTTCACCGGCGACTCTGAGTTGGCCGCGACTTTGTCTGACATTGCCCGCAATATTGAATGGGATGTCGAGGCAGATTTGAGCCGTATCGTTGGCGATGCCACAGCGCATCGAATTGTTAATGGCGCTCATCTTGTCCACGCGTGGCGCAAGGATGCCGCACAGCGTCTCACCGCCAATTTGGCTGAATACCTGACCGAAGAGCGGCAAGCATTTGTTACCGCACGGGTGATCGAAAACCTTGCACAGCAAAATGAAGTATTGCGTGATGCCATTGCGCGACTGGGTGCGCGGCTCGCAGCAATGGAATAGCGTGAATAGCGGTCTGTTTGCCACAGCAGCGATCGTGGCTTCAACGTTTGTCGGCGTTAATTTACGACGCGAGTTTTTTCGCTGCGGGTAATTTCGCGATCAAACCCATGACCCGGGACGATCCTCAAAAAAAAATTCTTCAGCGCTTTCTTCGCGCTTTGGTCTCGATCCCGCTGGCGCTATGGGTTTTCGTTGAAGAGTGGGTATGGGACGCAATGCTTGCGTTCATGCAATGGCTAGGCAAACTGCCCCCCGTACGTTGGGTAGAAATACAGATCACGAAACTGCCTGCCTACGCCGCTTTAATTGCTTTCGTGATCCCCGGCACTATTTTGCTGCCATTCAAGATCGCTGCGGTCTGGTTGATCGCACACGGTCATGGTGTTTATGGTCTTTGGGTATTTATCATCGCGAAAATGATTGGCACGGCCTTTATTGCCCGTATTTTCTCGTTGACCAAACCGGCATTACTTTCCATTGGATGGTTCAACCGCGCCTACCTGGCAGTAACCGCGTGGAAGGAGCGCCTTTATTCCTATGTGCGCGCGTTGCCTGCGTATCAGCGCATCCGGGCGCGCGTGCATGCTATGAAAATAGCGATAAAAGCGTGGTGGCGCGATGCGTTTGGGCAGAAGCGGTAGTCGTGTTTGAGCCAGCGGCGGTTTGTCACTGCGGATTCAAATAATGCATGAAAATTGATGCGCTGCACACGGGGGGTGCTGAAGATGGCGATGCCGTTTCTCACCCAAAGGTGGTGATAATAGGAGTCAAGAAGGCAATCCGCGCGGTGCGCAGGCAAATTATCTAGTGTAATGCCACTGTCGGATACACCGCAATGTGGGTTTAAAAAACCTACAACTCTCTCGCAGCGTTGGCGATGACAGCCTGTTTCACGTCGCAACAGGCTAAAATCCGAGTCTCATGCGCGCGCTCCGTTTTCTAAAGATTATTTCCGTCGTCTATCGCTACGGGCTCGACGAGTTCCTCGCCGGGCACGAGCGTTCACGGACGCTTGGCGGTGTGGTGCGCCGGTTGTTGTTCTGGCGCCGTTTTTCGACTGCCCGTGCGCATCGCTTACGCTCCGCCCTCGAAGAACTTGGACCGATTTTTGTCAAGTTCGGCCAAATTTTATCTACGCGGCCCGATCTGGTGCCAGCCGACATCGCTGCAGAACTCGCGGTGTTACAGGATGCTGTGCCGCCGTTTGCGTCCAGTGAGGTCGTGGCCACCCTGAATCGCGTTTATGGCGATGCGGTTCGTCGCTATCAAGACACGTTTGCAAAGTTTGATCTGACACCGATTGCGAGTGCTTCGATTGCGCAAGTGCATTTCGCGACCATTGGTGCGGGCAAAGAAACAGGGCGCGACGTTGCGGTAAAAATACTGCGGCCAAATATTCGTACCACTATTGAAAAGGATATTGGGCTTTTGTATATCGTGGCAGATATGATTGAGCGCGCTTTTGAGGATGGTAAACGGTTACGTCCGCGCGAGGTGGTAGCCGAATTTGAAAAATCCATCCACGATGAACTGGATTTGATCCGCGAGGCTGCCAATGCGTCTACGCTCCGTCGCAACTTCATTGACGGCAAACTGCTGTATGTGCCTGAAGTGTATTTTGATTACTGCCACAAAGATGTGATGGTAATGGAGCGCATAGACGCCATCCCGGTCAATGACATATTGCAGCTAAAGGCCGCCAACATCGATATTGCGCGGCTGGCGAGTGATGGCGTGAAAATATTTTTTACGCAGGTGTTTCGCGATGGATTTTTCCACGCCGACATGCATCCAGGAAATATTTTCGTGGGGCGCAATGGTATTTATTGTGGCGTTGATTTCGGCATCATGGGTACCCTGAGTGATAAAGACAAAAATTATCTGGCACGCAATTTCGCGGCTTTTTTTCAGCGCGATTACAAGGCGGTAGCGGTCGCGCATATTGAGGCGGGGTGGGTGCCAAAAGAAACCCGTGTCGATGAGTTCGAAAGCGCGATTCGTTCAGTGTGTGAGCCGATATTTGATAAACCGCTGAAGGAAATTTACTTCGGCAACGTGTTATTGAGGTTGTTTGAAGTATCGCGGCGTTTTCGAATGGAGATTCAACCGCAACTGGTGCTGCTGCAAAAAACCTTGTTGCAGGTCGAGGGGCTGGGCAGGCAACTTTATCCCGAGCTTGATTTGCGCCCGGTTGCCCAGCCCATTCTGGAAAAATGGATGGCCGAGCAACTTGGTTGGCGCGGTATTATCAAGCAACTGAAAAAAGAAGGTCCGCTCTGGACGTCATCCTTGCCGCAATTGCCGCGACTGGTACATCGTGCGCTTGAAAATGATCCTTCGGCTCGACTGGAGGCGATCGAAAAAGCCATTGACCGTGTCAACCGCACCCAGCAACGCCAGTCGAAGGTACTGCTGGTGCTGGTGATATTAGCGGCGACGATAGTCGGCGCGGCAGTTGTATTGCTGTTTGTTTTTTTTTGATACAGCATGTAGTCAGTTATGCAGATAACTTCGTGGTAGTGGAGGGAATTGCCATATGAATGCATTGTTGGGCTTTGTGGTACTTTATTTGCTGGGGACTCTAGCCATTGGACTGTACGCCGGCACGCGTGTAAAGACCTCCACCGATTTTGCGCTGGCTGGCAGGAGCTTGCCACTGGTGATGATTATTACCACCACTTTTGCTACCTGGTTTGGCGCGGAGACAGTGCTGGGCATCAGCGCTAAATTTGTGCAAGGGGGGTTGAATAATGTGGTCGAAGATCCATTTGGCGCATCCATGTGTCTGGTGTTCGTGGGACTGTTTTTTGCCGCGCGCCTGTATCGCATGAACCTGATGACCATCGGTGACTTTTATCGCAGGCGCTATGGAAAAACTGTCGAAATTCTGTGCTCGATCGCCATTATCCTGAGCTATCTCGGCTGGGTCGCGGCGCAAATAACCGCGTTGGGCCTGGTGTTTAATATGGTGAGCAACAACACAATCAGCGTTGATACCGGAATGGTGATCGGCACCCTGTCAGTACTGATTTACGTTATTTTTGGCGGCATGCTGGCGATTGCCTGGACCGATTTCATCCAAATGATTGTGCTTGTAATCGGACTCTCCGTCATTGCGCTTATGGCCGGGAATTTAGCTGGCGGTGCTGACAAAGTGTTGGCTTTGGCGCAAACAAGAGGGTGGTTCACGTTTTTCCCGGCAGCTAATTTTCACGACATGGTTTTTTTCTTCGCTGCCGCTATCACCATGATGCTCGGCTCGATTCCGCAGCAGGATGTTTTCCAGCGCGTCATGTCCGCAAAAGATTCCAAGACTGCATCGCGCGGCGCGGTGATCGGTGGGCTTTCGTATCTGGCGTTTGCCTTTGTGCCGATGTTCATCGTCGCCTGCGCGGTGCTCGCGATGCCGGAAAAAACCAAGGAGCTGTTGGCCAATGATCCACAACGCGTGCTGCCGACATTCATTCTTACGCAAATGCCATTTATTGCACAAGTGTTTTTTTTTGGTGCTTTGCTATCGGCGATTAAATCCACTGCGTCGGCTACATTGCTTGCGCCGTCGACGAGTTTTGTTGAAAATATCTACAAGAATATCCGTGGCGGCTTGACCGATAAACAGGAATTGCTAGCTTTTCGGGTAACGCTGTTTATTTTCACCGGCTGCGTGCTCGGCTACGCAATTGCCACAAAAGGCACGCCGATCTATGAAATGGTGTCGGGCGCGTATCAGGTCACCCTGGTCGGTGCGTTTGTGCCGTTGGTATGTGGGCTTTACTGGAAGCGCTCAACCCGTTACGGAGCCATCGCCTCCATCGTGATGGGTGTCATGTCATGGATTTTATTTACAGCCACGCCACTCGGTGGACAAATTCCTGCGCAGCTTGTCGGTGTGTTGATGGCCGGTTTCGGCATGGTCGTCGGCTCGTTATTGAGTAAGCCGCATGAGCATCACGCCCATCCCCCGCTGCCGCCGGTGCATGGTAACGCAGCACGCGCGTAACGCCCAACAACCCGCCTGAAGCTACCCCTGCCTGGGAAAAATTGCGCATAAAGTTCCCCGCTCGGCTGGCAGGATCTGAGGTATTCACCTCTATTTTTGGCGCTGACCGCTGATGTGCCCGGCCTGACAGGAAATTTGTACGAGCGGGAGACGTGAATGAAAGTACAAAATCGCGTGCCCTTATAAATTACTTTTGGCTCGCCGCGCCGCTGCGTGAATCTGCCTTGCCGTAATGCCGGGGCCATAGGTTTGTTCGTTGCGTCACGCGGCACGGTCACACCGATGCGGGCGTGGTGGCGATGTGCGGGCATTGAACCGCAGCAATGATCGTCTGAACCATTCCTCGCTAATCGCTGGTTGCTACGGTGGCTGGCGGAAAAATTGCCTGTTTCACCACTCTGGAGCACTAACCGGCGTCAGGTTTCTTGATTTACCATGCCGCTGCCGTGCGCTTTTGTGGGCAGCGAAAAGCGGAACGTTGACCCGACGCCTTCTTTGCTTTCAACACTTACCTTACCGCCGTCTGCCTCGGTAAATGCTTTCACTATGGCCAAGCCCAACCCCAGTCCACCCTCATGCTCGGGATCGGTTTCTCCCTTGTCAAATATTTTTTCTAGAAGATCCGCCGGAATGCCCGCGCCATCGTCTCTGACCCAACATTCCACCAGACTTTCGGCTGCTAGGTAGCGTGCGCCGACGGTAACCTCTCCGTCGGGTGCGTATTTAATGGCGTTGGCAAGCAAGTTTTGAAATACCCGCCGCAATAAACTGGCGTCTGTATAAACCACGACATCGTCAGGCACATTGTTGACCAGTTTTGTGCGGGCCGGCGTGGACAATGGTTGTAAATCGTGAATCAGGGCTTCAACGAGAGGCCATAAATCTAGTTCTCGCCGTTCTAATTTGATGCCGACTTCAGTTTGAAGGTTGCTGTTTTCCTCCAGCACCTTGGTGACTAGCTTATCGACGTGCAGAACGTTTCGACGCAGCGCCTTCAACATTCGGACCGCCTCGGCGCTAACGCCTTGTTCGGGGAGCGTCAATTCAAGCACCCTGCCGGCCAACGCAATGGCATTCAGAGGGGTGCGGAGATCGTGTGCCACGAAGGCAAGATACTCTTCGCGCCGTCGTTGTACCTCCTGCGCCCTTTCGGTCGCATATGTCTTCAATGCCAAACCGATCGCATGGTCAAAAACCCGGTTGACAATGTGGAATGGCTTTCCTTGGAGGTTGATGCCGTTATCGTCGGCGAGATCGTGAATACAGCCTCGCAGGATGTTGTACTCCGCGACCACCTCTTCAATATCAAATGCGTCGTGGACCCGTTGCAACCCATGCACGACCGGGCTGCCTTCGCTGAGGGCTTCGGTTATGGTCTGGTCGGTTTTTAATTTCAGCGCCGTCGCTAATTCGTCGAGAAGAGCGGGCATATGGTCGTTGAGCGTGGGTATATCCAGGTGGCAAGCCGACGGCAGTTCCCGCACCTGTTGGCGCCATCGCGACATCAAGTTTTCGCGCCCCTGAATAATAAGTGCCGCCAATTTATCTAACTCATTTAACGTCATTTTGCTTCCCTCGTTCCTCAGTGTTTGCTCCTGTAATACGGACCACCGATCTCGTTGTCCGGCACGCTAACCTTGAACAGTAATGCAGGCCAAGCCAGAATTTTCAAACATACATTCAAGCGCGGTCACACCGTTTCTGGTCGGCTGACCATTTGACGGCCCTTCCAGGCCGAAAAAACCTGATTCGCCGCACCTATGCTGGTGTTTGTAGGGTTACGCAAAGGCCGCGGTTAACATTATCGGCACCAGTCTAGACGTCGAGATTCCTTACCAGCAAGGCGTTGGTCTCAATGAACGCACGACGCGGCTCAACATCGTCTCCCATCAGCGTCTGGAAAGTCTCGTCTGCGCTGATGGCGTCTTCAATTTGTACCCGATGTAGAATGCGCACCTTGGGATCCATGGTGGTTTCCCATAGCTGCTCGGGATTCATCTCACCGAGACCTTTGTAGCGTTGCACATACATACTGTCTTTGGCTTGGGCAATCAACCAATCAAGCGCCTCGCCAAAGGTTTTCACGGCCCGCGTTTTCTCGCCACGTTTAATATCGGCACCATCACGAATCAATCCATTCAACGTAAGTGCGGTCTTGACGATTTGCTCGTAATCGCCGGTTTCGATAAAGGTGTTATCGATAACCGTTTCACGAGTATTGCCGTGCAGTGTTTTGACGCAGCGCAAACGATAGGCTTCGTGCACTTCGTCTTGTTCAACCTTCACCGTCACGGTTGCGGCGCCTACCGCATCCGAAAGCCACACCGCAGCCTTAGATGCTGTCGCCGCATTGGTAAGATCGATACGGGGACAGTTCAACAGACCGCGTAAAACTTCGGGATCAAACATTCTCGACAGGCGGTCAATGATGGCGTCGGTCAGCAGGAAATCGTGCGCGATATTGCCAAGCGCATCACCCATGATTAATGCGGCGCCGCCGCCGGGATTCAATACTGCATCAGCAAGCGCTTTTTTTAACTGCGCCGATTTAAGTTCGAGCTCGTCTTTGATATAGCGCTCTTCCTTGCCCATCTTTATTTTGTAGAGCGGTGGCTGCGCAATATAGATGTAACCGTTTTCGACTAACTGCGTCATTTGCCTGTAAAAGAAAGTCAGCAGCAAGGTGCGAATGTGTGCGCCATCGACGTCCGCATCGGTCATGATGATGATGCGGTGGTAGCGTAACTTATCGTGATTGAAATCGTCTTTGCCAATGCCTGCGCCCAAGGCAGTAATGAGCGTCGCGATTTGCTCGGATGAAATCACTTTATCGATGCGCGCTTTTTCTACGTTCAATACTTTCCCGCGCAGCGGCAGAATAGCCTGAAATTTTCGATCGCGGCCTTGTTTTGCGGAACCGCCGGCCGAGTCACCCTCGACGATGTAGATTTCGCAAAGCGATGGGTCTTTTTCCTGACAGTCGGCAAGCTTGCCGGGCAACCCTACGCCATCCAGCACCCCTTTGCGACGGGTAAGTTCTCGTGCCTTGCGTGCAGCTTCGCGTGCGCGTGCGGCGTCGACGATCTTCCCACAAATGGTTTTTGCGTCCGCTGGATTTTCAAGCAGGTATTCAGTGAGCTTCATTGCCACCACCTCCTGCACAATAGGCTGCACTTCTGATGACACCAACTTGTCTTTAGTCTGCGATGAAAATTTAGGCTCGGGTACTTTGACGGAAAGTACGCAGGTTAAGCCTTCGCGCAAATCATCACCCGAGGTCTCAACTTTGGCTTTTTTTGCAAATTCATTTTCTTCGATGAACTTGTTGATTACCCGCGTCATCGCGGTACGTAAGCCGGTCAAGTGTGTACCGCCGTCGCGTTGGGGAATATTGTTGGTGAAACACTGCACCGATTCACTGTAGCTATCGTTCCATTGCATCGAGACTTCGATGGTCATGCCTTCTTTTTCGCCAATCGCATAAAAAATGCGCGGGTGCAGAACCGTTTTGGAACGGTTCATATATTCAACAAACCCTTTCACGCCGCCGGAATAGGCGAAGTTCTCGCTTTTACCATTGCGCTGATCGACCAATTCAATTTTCACACCATTGTTCAAGAACGACAGCTCGCGCAATCGCTTAGCCAGGATTTCGTAATGAAACTCAATATGCGAGAACGTTTCTTTGGAGGCCATGAAATGGACTTCGGTCCCGCGTCTTTCTGTGGTGCCGGTGACGGCGAGTGGCGCGACACGATCGCCGTGGCGAAACTCCATCTGGTGTACTTTGCCATCGCGCCAAATTCTGAGCTTAAGCCACTCAGAAAGCGCATTCACGACCGAAACACCAACGCCGTGCAGGCCGCCGGAAACTTTGTACGAATTAGCATCAAACTTGCCACCCGCGTGCAACTCCGTCATTACGATTTCCGCTGCCGAGCGCTTAAACTCGTCGTCTTCCTTGATGCCCGTGGGGATCCCGCGTCCATTATCGCTAACCGAAATAGAGTTGTCGGTATGGATCGTAATCTTGATATCGTCACAATATTTAGCGAGCGCTTCATCGATGGCGTTGTCAACAACCTCAAATACCATGTGATGCAAGCCTGATCCGTCCGATGTGTCGCCAATGTACATGCCTGGACGTTTACGTACTGCTTCCAGGCCCTTAAGGATTTTGATAGAGTCGGAATCGTATGCGTTGGGGTCTCTCGGTTTCGGGTCGGACATTTGGTTCCTGTAGCCAGTTTGCTGTGAAGAGGGCGCTAATAATACTTTGCGCCAAGATTTTTTTATTTGTGTCAGCTACCTTTTAAATTCTCATTGGCATCACAACGTATCTGAAATCTTCACCACCCGGCTGCGTGATCAATGCGCTGGACATGTTTGCTTCGCCAAGTGAAATCAATACATTTTCATTTTCAAGGTGATTTAGTACATCCAGCAGATAGGCAATGTTGAATGCGATATCCATTGCCTCTTTGTTGTATTCGATGGGCAGATTTTCTTCCGCTTCTTCGTTTTCGTTATTGCTACATATAATTGATAAAGAGTCTTTCGTAAATACCAGCCTTACGCCCCGAATTTTATCGTTCGAAAGAATCGATGCACGCTGCAGTGCCCCCAGCAATTCAACGCGATTTAGCGTGAGATGGTTGGTGTAGCCTGTCGGAATGACTTTTGTGTAATCCGGAAACTTTCCCTCGACAATTTTGCTGATTATTTCAATACCGGCAAAGTTGAATTTCACCTGGTTCTGATGCATTTTCACGTGGATAGGATCATCGCTTTCATCCAGCAGTTTTATCAGCTCCAGTACTGTTTTGCGCGGCAAAATCGCCTCGATCTTTGCCGCAGGCTCGGGCAATCTATAGCTGGCCATTGATAGGCGGTGGCCATCGGTTGCGACCAGACGCAGGACATTACCGTCGGTGGTTAGCAAGACCCCGTTCAGGTAGTAGCGGATATCCTGGACTGCCATGGCAAATTGCACTAACCCTAATGCGCGCTTGAACTCTTTTTGCGGCATGTCGAATTCAATCGCGGCGTCTTTCGCTTCCGCAATTTTGGGAAAATCGGTTGCTGCCAGGGTCTGCAGTGCGAAGCGACTCTTTCCGGCCTTTACCGTCAAACGACTTTCCTTGGTCTCCAAGGCGGTGTCTGCTTCTGGCGGTAGCGCTCTAAGAATATCCTGCAATTTTTTGGCGCCAACCGTCAAACTGCCCGGTTTATGCGCCGTGTCAAGCTTCGCGGACGCCTTAATTTGCACTTCAAGGTCGGTCGCTAAAAAGTTGATGTTGTGGTCTGTTACCTCGACTAGCACATTTGAAAGAATTGGCAGAGTATGACGCCGCTCAACGATACCGGTCACAAATTGCAAAGGCCCTAACAAAACACTGTTTTTAGCTTTTATAGTAAACATATTAAATAAACCATGATAGTAATAGATAAGGGCGGAAGGTATTGCGTAAAACCTAAGTTTTCCTTTATAAATCAAACATTTGTTGTAAATTAATTTGCCGTACAAAGCAAAGATTGGTGGTGGGCAGGTGTGGATAACATTAAGAAAAAGTGGCAAAAAGGAACAAGGCCTGAGTTACCCACATTTAATTCTGTTGTTATGCAGCATATTCATATCTATTTATTCAATTATTATTTAGCCAGCAGATCAACCGCGGAGAATTTGCATCAGCAGCGAATGGTCTCGGGCGATCACTTGGTCCGCCTCCACCAATTCACGTACTCTCCGACACGCATGCAATACCGTTGTATGGTCGCGTCCGCCGAAAGCTTCGCCGATTTCGGGTAATGACATCGGGGTTAATTCCTTGGCAAGCGCCATCGCAACCTGCCTGGGACGCGCCAAAGAACGGACACGTTTTTTTGAGTACATCTCGGAAACTTTTATTTTGTAGTAATCGGCAACCGTCTTCTGGATATTGTCTATTGATATCTGGCGGTTAAGTACGGCCAACAAATCTTTTAGGGCTTCTTTGGCAGCAGATACCGAAATTTGCACGTTATTGAAGCGCGTATAAGCAAGCACCCGCTTTAAACCACCTTCTAATTCGCGCACATTGGAGCGAATATGTTTGGCTATGAAAAAAGCTACCTCTTCATCTAAAGGAACACCTTCGCTTTCCGCTTTTTTGATAAGGATAGCCACACGCATTTCAAGTTCTGGCGGCTCAACTGAAACAGTTAAACCCCATCCAAAGCGCGAGATTAGCCGATCATCGATATTGGCAATTTCTTTTGGAAACCGGTCGCTGGTGATAACGACTTGCTTGCCATTTTCAATCAACGCATTGAACGCGTAGAAAAACTCCTCCTGGGTGCGCGATTTACCACCGAAAAACTGAATATCATCGATCAATAATAAGTCCAGCGTGTGATAGGAACGTTTGAAGGCGTCGAACGCTTTGTGTTGATATGCCTGCACAACATCGGTAACAAATCGTTCCGCATGGATGTACCGTATGTTGGCTTTGGGGTTATGTTCTAAAAGTTCGTTGCCGATTGCTTGAACCAAGTGTGTTTTGCCCAGACCAGTTGCTCCATATACGAACAAAGGGTTGTATGCCTGTCCGGGATTTTGGCCGACTTGAAAAGCAGCCGCGCGCGCCAATTGGTTAGCTTTGCCGCCAATGAAGCTGGCGAAAGTAAAAGCGGCGTTGATGCGATGACCAGGCGGGCGGGCATTTACGGTCGTAGAGGGGCCAACTATTTCTCCTGCCCGTACAGCAGCGTTGTCCGTACTTAAGGCTGGACGGCTTGAGTGCGCGCGTAAACCGGTTAACTGCGTATCGTTTTCATCTGAAGACGCTTCACTAGTAGGTTGTGTCTCCACCAGCGCCAACTCAATGGAGCAAGGACGGGCGAAATATTTTTCGCCCGCTTGTTCCACGCGCGCTAGCAACCGATCCTTCGCCCACTGCAGTACGAACCGATTCGGTGCCAGAAGGGTAAAATTATCCCCGTCCTGGATAAAGCTGAGCGGCTTAATCCACGTGGTGAACTGATGTTGCGAAAGCTCCTTTTTGAAGTCTTCGACACAGGAAATCCAAAACGGATGCATGAAGGAAGTAGGCAGTCAGGTTTTTAAGGGAAGCGAAACGGTGGTTTGACGCGCAGGAAAAGACGAAATTTGGGTATTACAAACCGGTCTTACGAAACAACCAAGCCTTGTGATTTACTCAGGGGAGGACACATGGAGGGAGACGGTTTCGACGCCCTGATTTTACTCTTTCCCTTCCAAGTTATCCACAGTTCGGGTGAGTAAAGCATGTTTGAAAAAAAAGGTCTCGCGCGCGGACAGGTTCTGCCTTTCTGGCGCTTAGCAGCTTGACGCGCAACACAAAAAAACGCGATAATGTTTAGTTCTGTCGGCCAACTAAGCAAGCTAAAACCGTCAAAATCCTAATCTAGCAGTAATCAGTCGAGAATAATTATGAAACGTACTTATCAACCTTCCGTAGCGCGCCGCAAAAAAACCCATGGCTTTAGAGTTCGCATGAAAACCGTTGGTGGTCGCGGGGTGATTAACGCACGCCGCGCCAAAGGCCGCGCGCGCATCGCAGTCTAGTTTTCAGCGGGCTTGGAACACTTCCCCGGCTGCCCTTTGCCTACGCCGGCTCCGGATAAAATAAACTGTGGCACCGCTGGTTTCAACCAAGGCAACGGCTTTCGACGACAGCATCGCTTGCTCAAGCATGATGTGGTGACATTGTTACATTCTGGCGCAAGATTAAGCTGCGGCGAACTGGGTCTCAGGCTCAGCCAAAGTTCGTTTGGACAAGGACGAATTGCCATCGCGGTGCCCAAAAGAATTGTTAAGTTTTCAGTTGATCGAAACCGGATTAAGCGGCTAATTAGAGAGCAGTTTCGCCAGCATCCGGCCCGTACATTGCCGGTTGATTTGCTGGTGACATTTCAGCGCCGGTTAACGGCAAAGCAAGGGCGGATCCGCGCCACCAAGATTGTGCGAAAACAGCTTCGGCATACGTTAGCGCAATTGTTTGGCGATGTACGCCGACGTTTTGGTGGGGTCGAATGAATTTGCTTTCCAGTCGTAATAATCGGTCGGCACCACAAACTACTATTGCTGCGCATGGCCTGTTATTTTTAGTTCGCGGATACCAGTATTTTTTAAGCCCTTTTTTTGGTTTGCAATGCCGGTTTACACCGAGTTGTTCGCATTATGCTGTCGATGCACTCACAAAACATGGCGCTCTAAAAGGTAGCTACCTTACCTTGCGCCGATTGTTACGTTGCCACCCTTGGCATCCGGGTGGGTATGATGCAGTACCGGATCCCAACAATAACGGCTCACCCCAATAATTCCCCCAATTTTCCTGACGAGCCTATGGATACGCAACGCCTTATTGCGCTAATCGTTTTTTCTTTTTCCGGTTTCATGCTTTGGGAAGGTTGGAATAAACATGTCCACCCCCCCCTCGTCCCACTAGCAACACAGTCCTCGCCCTCATTCGGATCGCAAACTACCGCGCCAGACAAGGGCAACCCGACGGTGCCAATGGCGTCAACCGCCCTCGGCATAGGCACCCCCCCCGCGTCTGACGCGTTTGCGTCTGATAGCCGCGCACCCGTACCGGGCTCACTTCAAGCCGGTCGACGGGTGTTGGTTACTACAGACCTCCTTTCGGTTGTTTTGGACACCCAAGGAGGCGACATCCGCAGCGTATCATTGCTGAAACACGCAGCGCATGGCGATGCCCATCGGGCGTTCAATTTAATGCAAGATAAAGCGGGCGCATATTTCGTGGCGCAATCAGGCTTATTAGGCCAAGGGCTACCCAACCACACCGCTATTTGGACAGCCAGTCGCGACAAGTTTGATCTCGGCAGTGACGATAAAGTGGCCGTGACCCTGACCAACACAGACACATCTGGTGTCTCTGTGGTCAAAACGTATACGTTCAAGCGCGATAGTTACGTAATTGACGTTCGTTACGAGATCAAGAATGAAAACGCGACGCCGGTAGTATCCAAAGCATATTTTCAATTTCTGCGGGATGGCAATCCGCCGGAGGGCGAAAATACCGGCGGTAATCCATTCACCGGCGTCACCACCTTCACCGGCCCAGCCATTTATACCGACCTCAAAAAGTATCAAAAAATCACGTTCTCTGATATCGATAAAAACAAACAGGATTTTGTCAAAGAATCATCCGATGGTTGGATTGCGATGGTGCAGCATTACTTCGTGTCAGCCTGGTTACCGCCTGCAGGCTTGAAACGGGAGTTCTTTACTCAAAAAGTTACAGATAAGCTTTATTCCGCAGGGGTCATTGTCCCCATTGCAGCGATTGAAGCGGGTGCCTCCGGCGGGATTACGATGCCGCTATATATAGGCCCACAAGAACAAGAGAACTTAAAAACGCTGGCAACTGGTCTCGATTTGGTGGTGGACTACGGGTGGCTCACCATTCTTGCCCACCCCATGTTTCTGGTGCTCTCGTTCATCAATAATCTTATCGGCAATTGGGGTTGGACAATTGTGCTGTTCACAATTTTGCTAAAACTGGTTTTCTTTCCGCTTAATCAAAAAGCGGGAAAATCCATGGCGCACATGAAAACCATGGCACCTAAAATCGAGGCGATGAAAGCACGATATGGTGATGACAAGCAGAAGATGAATCAGGCGATGATGGAACTTTACAAAACAGAAAAGGTTAACCCGTTGGGTGGCTGCCTGCCAATCGTGATTCAAATCCCTTTTTTCATCTCGCTTTACTGGGTGCTACTTGGCGCGGTCGAATTAAGAAATGCGCCATGGATGTTATGGATTAAAGACCTCTCCACGCCAGACCCCTGGTACGTATTGCCCATTATTATGGGTGCAACCATGTTTATCACTACCAAGCTTCAACCTGCGCCACCGGACCCGGTTCAGGCTAAGGTCATGCTATACATGCCATTGGTGTTTTCGGCCATGTTTTTCTTCTTCCCCGCTGGGTTAGTCTTGTACTGGACAATGCAAAATATTTTGGGCATTTTCCAGCAGTGGTACATCAACAAGACATTCGGCCCCGAAAAAATTAAAGCCGTCCCCAAAAGGTAAATGTGTGTATTGACAACACCGGGCAGCAGTAAAGGCGGATTAGCGCAATCAACCTTCGTCAATCGGTGTTTGATTCCTCTGGAATTTTGTCGTCAATACGTTCCACGTGGAACACCCCATGTCGCATTCAACCATACCAACAGATTTTCGAACCTTCCGCCCTAATTTGATTGCCGCGATCGCCACGGCACCAGGGCGTGGCGGAATTGGTGTGGTACGCATCTCGGGCAGCGGCTTAGATGAGCTAATCTACCTACTTACGAGACAAATACTCACGCCTCGGTTGGCAACATTTGCGACTTTTTATGACGACGCGGGTGCGGTGATTGATCAAGGAATCGCCCTGTATTTTCCCGCTCCTCACTCATATACGGGTGAAGATGTGTTGGAATTACAGGGCCACGGTGGACCTGTTGTTATGCAAAGACTGTTACGCCAATGTCTCGCAAACGGCTGCCGGATTGCGCGTCCCGGAGAGTTTACAGAGCGCGCCTTTTTGAACGACAAAATCGATCTTGCGCAAGCAGAAAGTGTCGCCGATCTCATTGATGCCAGTTCTGAAGAGGCGGCAAAATCTGCTGCGCGCACATTGACCGGCGAATTTTCAAGTTGCGTCTTAGAAATTACGAGATGTTTGACGGAGCTGAGATTGCATGTGGAAGCGTGCATAGACTTCCCGGAAGAGCAAATCAACCCAGTAGATCGTGCAGCACAACAAACAAAATTGCAGATTATACGGACCTTACAAACGGAGATATCGCGAAAAGCAAAACAGGGTGTGCTTCTTCGTGACGGCCTAACAGTAGTGTTAATCGGTCGACCAAACGTCGGAAAATCAAGCCTCCTCAATCGTCTTGCGGGGGAGGACGTGGCCATCGTCACACCGTTTGCGGGTACGACCCGCGATTATGTGAGGGCGACGATTCACCTTGATGGCGTACCAATTCATTTGATCGACACCGCCGGCATTCGTTATACCGATGATGAGGTGGAAAAAATTGGCATTACGCGCACTTGGGCGGCAGTCGAACGGGCCGGTGCCGCGCTTCTCATCACCGAGGCAGGGGAGATGGCCGGTTTCAAAGAGGCGGAAATATTCAATCGGCTGCCAACTGGATTGCCTGTCGCATCGGTCTATAACAAAATAGATTTGTTTGGGCCACCCATTGTTTCACGTGAAACACCACCTAATTCGACAAGTGACAACAATGCCGCAATTTACGTATCGGCGCTGATGGGCGATGGCATTGACGAACTGCGAAAATGGTTGCTCTCCGTTGCTGGTTGGCGGCCGGAGGGCGAAGGGGTTTTTTTAGCCAGGGAAAGACATCTTTGCGCCCTGGATGAAGCCGCCGCCCACACCGCGGAAGCCGCTGCTCTCGACGGTCAATTTGAACTCTTTGCGGAGGAGTTGCGCTTGGCACAGCGCGCTCTTGAAGGTATTACCGGCGAATTTACATCTGAGGACTTGTTGGGACAAATTTTCAGTCGGTTTTGCATCGGTAAATAGCGCGCCTAAGCATCATCTTGTCATACCGATTTGCGATCTTCGGACGCATTTTGTGGGGGATTCTGGCGGCCGCGATTCAAGCGAATCGCTATTTTAATAGCCATTTTGCCACCCGTAGCATACTATTCGCATCGCAGTTTTAACATCACGACTCGCCGAGAACAGTGAATTTTCCAAACAAATTTGATGTAATTGTGATTGGTGGTGGCCACGCCGGCACCGAGGCTGCGCTCGCCAGTGCGCGATCAGGGTCGAACACGTTATTGCTGACGCACGCATTCGAGACGCTGGGGCAAATGTCCTGTAACCCATCTATCGGCGGTATTGGCAAAGGCCATCTTGTCAAGGAGATCGATGCGATGGGTGGCGCAATGGCAATCGCGACCGATGAAGCGGGTATACAGTTTCGTACCCTTAACGCCAGTAAAGGTCCCGCCGTGCGAGCCACCCGCGCTCAAGCCGATCGAGTGCTTTATAGGGCGGCGATCCGAAAGCGTCTGGAGAGCCAACCCAACTTGTCGCTTTTCCAGCAAGCGGTTGATGATTTAATTATTGAGGACAACAACGGTTTTCCCTTTGTAACGGGCGTTATAACTGAAGTGGGTATTCGCTTTATTGGTAAGACTGTAGTGTTAACTGCGGGTACTTTTCTAGCAGGTAAAATTCACGTTGGCATGCAAAACCATTTTGCGGGCCGCGCCGGCGACCCGCCGTCAATGACGCTATCTGCCCGCCTACGGGAACTAAAATTGCCCGTGGGCAGGCTAAAAACCGGAACCCCGCCACGGTTGGACGGCCGCACAATTGATTTTTCCAAATGCGTCCAACAGGCAGGTGACCATCCCCCCCCGGTATTTTCCTATCTGGGCCATCGCCACATGCATCCGCCCCAAGTGAGTTGCTGGATCACCCACACCAATGAGAAAACGCACAACGTAATTCGCGCCGGTCTGGATCGCTCGCCGATGTTTACCGGCGTTATCGAGGGCGTTGGTCCGCGGTACTGTCCTTCGATAGAAGACAAAATTCACCGCTTTGCCGACAAGACCAGCCACCAAATATTTCTCGAACCCGAGGGGCTTACGACCAACGAGATTTATCCTAATGGTATTTCAACTTCGTTGCCGTTTGATGTGCAACTGAACTTGGTGCGCACTATTGCCGGCTTAGAAAATGCACATATCCTGCGTCCCGGATATGCTATCGAATATGATTATTTCGATCCACGCGGACTGAAAGCGACGCTAGAAACCAAAACGATTGCCGGGCTATTTTTCGCTGGCCAAATTAATGGTACAACTGGTTATGAAGAGGCGGCAGCGCAAGGAATGTTGGCGGGCATCAACGCCACGCTGTTTGCCAAAGGCCAGGCTGGCTGGAGCCCAAGACGCGACCAGGCATATCTCGGTGTACTGGTCGACGATTTGATTACGCGCGGCGTGTCAGAGCCTTATCGCATGTTTACCAGTCGCGCGGAATATCGACTGCAATTGCGCGAAGATAATGCCGACGTCCGCCTTACCGAGACCGGCAGGAAGCTCGGCTTGGTAGGCGATCTGCGTTGGCGGGCATTCTGCGAAAAACGCGAAAGCATTGAGCGCGAAACGGCGCGTTTGAAAGCGACCTGGGCGCAGCCAGCCAAGGTTTTACCCGGTGAAGCAGTGCGCGTGCTGGGACAGGAAATGGAACGCGAATATTCGCTGTTTGAATTGCTGCGCCGGCCCAATATTTCGCACAGCGCCCTGATGTCGCTAGGCGCGGGGGAAGTGCCGGCGTTGGATGCCGCCGTAACGGAACAAGTCGAAATCGTCGCCAAATATCAAGGCTATATTGACCGTCAGCAGGCTGAAGTAGCGAACAGCCGCGCGCACGACGAAACCCGTCTGCCACACGATCTTGATTACCTCGGCGTGCATGGCCTTTCCAAGGAAGTGCAATTGAACCTCAACAAGCACAAACCCGAGACTATCGGGCAAGCGGGACGTATGCAAGGCATTACACCCGCCGCAATTTCTTTGTTACTTGTATACGTAAAGCGGGGATTTGCCACTACCAAAATTGGCTCCCAACATAAGTCGGCTTAATCCACAACGCTGACGACCTATGACTACTTCCGCCGCTTTATTTGTGACTTCGCCAACCTCAAGCGAATTACTCGGGCTCGGCCTTGCACAACTGGGATTAGCGCTAGATACCGGGGAACAACTTGATTTGCTGCGTTATGTCGCGCTGCTCGAAAAGTGGAACAAATTCTACAATTTGACCGCGATCCGTGACCCGGCGCGAATGATTGGTCTGCATATTCTGGATAGCCTCTCGGTGTTGCCTAGTATTAATGCTTGCGGAAGTATTTTGGACGTTGGTACCGGCGGAGGACTGCCGGGAATACCGCTTGCGATCGTTTTCAGCAAGCTGGCTCCAGCAGTGCAAATCACGATGATCGATACCATTGCAAAGAAAACCGCGTTCGTGCGCCAGATGATCAGTGAACTGGGATTAACCAACGCGGCGGTGGTGACAGAACGCGTTGAACGGTATCGGCCAAACCAAGTGTTTGATGTGGTTATTTCCCGCGCGTTTGCAGAGTTGAAAGACTTTATCGAAAGTGCCGGGCATTTGTGTGCCGCGGATGGCAGGATGCTGGCGATGAAGGGTGTGCATCCATTCGATGAAATTACGCGCCTTCCTGCAAATTTTGAAGTTGAAGAAGTAATTTCGCTACGCGTGCCGCAAGTTGATGGACAGCGGCACCTTGTTGTCATCAAGAAAACTCAAGTAAAGTAGGGCGTCAATGAAGGTTTTTGCAGTCGCAAATCAAAAAGGCGGGGTGGGAAAAACGTCTGTTGCGGTAAATCTCTCGGCTACACTTGCGCACTATGGCCAACGGGTTCTGCTGATTGATCTCGACCCACAGGGCAACGCCACAACCGGTAGTGGCGTCGATAAAAATGGCACAGAGAAAACGGTCTATGGGGTGCTGTTGGGCGATTACCCCGTTGCAGAAGCGAGGGTGGGTACGGAAAGCGGCTTTGACGTGTTGCCCGCGAACCGCGAATTGGCCGGTGCGGAAATCGAGCTAATCAATTTAGAACGGCGCGAATTTCGCCTCAAAGAAGCACTGGCGCTCATTAAAAACGACTATAACTTTGCGGTGATTGATTGCCCGCCCGCGTTAAACATGTTGACCGTGAATGCGCTGACTGCCGCCGACGCGGTAATCATCCCGATGCAGTGCGAATATTACGCACTTGAAGGCTTAAGTGACCTGGTCGGCACGTTGCGAAAAGTCAAGGCGAATCTGAATCCCGCGATTGAGATTGAGGCTTTGGTGCGAACGATGTATGACCCGCGCTCCTCGCTGACCACCCAGGTATCAAACGAAATCAAAAATCACTTTGGCGATAAGGTGTTCGATACCGTGATACCCCGCAACATCCGCATCGCGGAGGCGCCGTCTTATGGTAAGCCGGTAATTTTGCACGACCCAACATCAAAAGGTGCGCTCGCGCATTTTGCGTTTGCCAAAGAGCTGCTTGCTCGTGAAGGCATCCCGATTAAGGAAGCGGCATGATCAAACCGAAAGGACTGGGTCGCGGCTTGGACGCATTGTTGGGCGGTAGCGTGGCAAGCGCCGCTCGCGAAGATGGCGTCCTGCGCGAAATTTCCATCGGCGATTTATCGCCCGGCAAATATCAGCCTCGCACACGCATGGACCAAGAGGCGCTGGAGGGATTAGCGCAATCCATTCAAAGCCGTGGCATCGTGCAGCCAATTTTGGTTCGCGCGCTCAAGGCAGGCAATTTTGAAATCGTGGCAGGCGAACGTCGTTGGCGCGCCGCGCAAATCGCGGGTCTTGCGACTGTGCCGGCAATCGTGCGGGAGATTGCCGATGAGCACGCATTGGGTATTGGTCTAATTGAAAATATTCAGCGTGAAGGTCTCAACGCGGTTGAAGAAGCCGCGGGCCTAAAGCGTTTGATCGACGAATTCAAACTGACTCACGAAAGCGCCGCACAGGCGGTAGGGCGATCCCGCGCGGCGGTGACCAATCTGCTTCGTTTGTTAGAGTTGGCTAAGCCGGTGCAAGACATGCTGATGGAAGCCAAGATCGACATGGGTCACGGGCGCGCCTTGCTCGCGGTAGCCAAATCAAAACAGGTTGAGCTTGCGCATCAAATCGTCGCCAGCCACTTGTCAGTGCGTGAAACAGAACAGCTCGTCAAGCTGGCTCTTGCACCGCCGAGCCCCACGAAATCCACGATGGCGGCCGCCGCAGATACACGCCACCTCGAAAACGACTTGGCGGAAAAGCTTGGCACCAGGGTCATAGTGAGAGCGGACAAAAAAGGGCGTGGCACATTAACTGTCCATTTTCATAGCCTGGAGCAGCTGGATGGGATCTTGGAGAGGTCGAGGTTGAAGTAAGCGTCGGCGCGTTTTCAGGTGAATATTGCGCACCGCAACATCCCGGCTTACTGACGCTTCGACGGTGCGCCGAAAGTCGCGACCAGCTTGACCGGGAAGCACTTAATCGGCTAAAATCTTTATGATTGGTCGGGCCTGTAGCGGATATCTAATGTTGCAGTTGCGAGGCGAGTAAATGGGCAGGCAAATTCGCAAAGCGCTCAAAGTTCAGCTAGTGGTCACGCTGTTAATTGCGTTGAGTGTCGGCGTGGCAGGTGGCGTTCACTGGGGCATTTCTGCTTTTTTCGGCGGACTGATCAGCGTGTTGGGCGGCCTGACGTACGGGATGATGCTGTCCCAGGCAAATAGAGGCTCGGCCGAAAATGCCCTGCTTGCCATGATGCGCGCCGAGGCGGCCAAACTGTTAGTAATTGTTTTGTTACTGTGGTTGGTATTTGCAGAATATGAAAAAGTGTTTGGCGCTGGTTTTATCGGCACCTTCATAATCACGACGCTGATTTTTTCATTAGCAGTTTTCATTCGCGACAAGTAGCGCACTAAAAGATTTCCGATGTCAGCCGAAATAGTACTTACCCCCACTACGTACATAAACCATCACCTCGCATTCAACGCGCGTGATGTGGGCGGTGGTTTCTGGACCATCCATATGGACACGCTGGTCACCTCGATCTTCTTGGGAGTCGTCGCGTTTGGCTTTCTGTGGTGGGTGGTGCGCGGTGCCACAGCGGGCGTACCTGGCAAGCGGCAGGCGTTTGTCGAATTGCTGTTCGATTTTGTGAATGAACAAGCGCGTGGCATTTTTACCCATGGCGACACGAATAAGTTTGTCGCGCCTTTAGCACTCACTGTATTTGTGTGGATACTGGTAATGAACTCGATGGATTTTTTACCCATCGACATCATGGCCTTATTTTATGAAAACGTCCTGCACCAGCACAATTGGCGGGGCGTGCCAACTGCCGACGTGAACACCACTTTCGCGCTGGCCCTTTCTGTATGGTTTCTGATGTTGTACTTCAACGTCAAAGTCAAGGGCTTGGGCGGCTGGGTGCACGAGTTGTTTTGCTCGCCCTTCGGTTCAAATCCGTTGCTTTGGGTGTTTAACCTGATGTTCAATATTGTCGAGTACGTTTCAAAGCCTTTGTCGCATTCACTGCGCCTGTTCGGCAACATGTACGCTGGCGAAATTATTTTCCTGCTGCTGGGCATGTGGGCGGCGACCGGCGTTGTCGGTACGATCATGGCGGCGATTCTCGGTGCCGGTTGGTCCGTTTTTCATATCCTGATCGTCGCCTTGCAGGCGTACATCTTCATGATGTTGACGGTGGTTTATATCAGCCTCGCCCATGAGCACCATTAAATTTCAAATGACATTACCTAAACATAAGCAAAGAAAGGATTAACTATGGACAAGCTTCAATATCTGGCCTTGATTCAGGCCTACACGGGCATCGGTATTGGCCTTATCATCGGCTTGGGTGCCGCTGGCGCCTGTATCGGTGTCGGTATCATGTGTTCAAAATTTCTTGAGGGCGCAGCGCGTCAGCCAGAGTTAATTCCGCAGCTGCAGGGCAAAGTTTTCCTGTTGCTCGGTTTGATCGACGCTTCCTTCATTATCGGCGTGGGCTTGGCGATGTTGTTTGCCTTCAGCAATCCGCTGCTAGCCGTTATTCAATAGCAATTGGCCGTATACAATTCCTAGGAAGACGTCATGAATCTGAATTTGACGATGTTCGCTCAGGCGATCGCCTTCTTCATCCTGTTCTGGGTGTCGAAGAAGTTTATTTGGCCGCCCCTGATGGGTGCCATCGAGACTCGCCAGAAAGCAATTGCCGACGGACTCAACGCAGCCGAAGAAGGCAAACGCGCGTTGACTGAAGCGGAAAAGCGAAGCGATGTTTTCATGAAGGAAGCCAAGGACCGCTCACAGTCAATGTTCTCCGATGGCGAGCGCCGCGCCAATCAGATCATTGAGCAGGCGAAATTGACCGCAAAGTCAGAGGCCGATCGTATTCTGGCCGCAGCGCAGGAGCAAATTCAACTGGAGGTCAACAAGGCCAAGAGTGGTTTGCGCGAACAGGTTGCGCAGTTGGCGGTCGCGGGGGCCGAGAAAATCCTCAAACGCGAGATCAATGCCGCTGCGCACGCTGACATGCTGACCGAGCTGAAAGCGCAGCTGTAATGGCTGAACTCACCACCGTTGCCCGTCCTTATGCCGAGGCCGCGTTCCGGGCGAGCGTCGATGCGAAGGACGTCGCCGGTTATGGCGAAAAATTGAGGCTTTTCGGCGCCGCTGCCGCAACGCAAGAGGCCGCCTCTCTGCTCGGCAATCCAAAGGTGTCAGCCAAAGAAAAAGCCGAATTGTTATTTGCCGTTGCCGGCGGCAATGTGCCGGATGCGCTGCAAAATCTTGCCAACACATTGGTCGACAATCAGCGCGCGACTTTGCTCCCTTTTATCAGTGATCATTTTGAGCGATTGCAGCGTGAACACGACGGCGTGGTGAAAGCGTTGATTACCAGCGCATTTCCATTGAGCGACGTTGATAAAGCATCGCTCATCGACGGCCTCACCAAAAAATACGGCAAGCGCGTCGAGGCGGAAGTGAAAATTGACCCAACGCTGATCGGTGGCGCACGGGTGCAGGTTGGTGACGTGGTTATACACGCGTCGGTGCGCGATACCCTCGACAAGATGGCGACCGCGTTAGCCCAGTAAACATATTGCAACAAGCTGGCGCAACGGGGTTGCGCGAGTCCACCAAAAATTGAAATTTAAGTATTGGAGTTGACGATGCAAATCAACCCGGCTGAAATCAGTGAACTGATCAAGTCCAAGATTCAAAACCTCCCCGCAGCCGCTGAAAAGCGCTCCGAGGGATCTGTCATTTCTGTAACCGACGGTATCTGTCGCGTACATGGTCTGGCTGACGTGATGCAGGGCGAGATGCTGGAGTTTCCGAACAACACGTTCGGTCTTGCGTTAAATCTTGAGCGCGACTCCGTCGGCTCGGTGATTCTTGGCGATTACCAGCACATCAAGGAGGGCGACACCGTGAAATGCACGGGTCGAATTCTAGAAGTACCGGTCGGTCCTGAACTGCTCGGACGCGTGGTTAATTCGCTGGGCGCGCCTATCGATGGCAAAGGTCCCATTAACGCCAAGATGACGGATGTTATCGAAAAGGTGGCACCGGGCGTGATCGCGCGCAAGTCGGTGGATCAACCGGTGCAGACCGGACTAAAGGCGATCGACGCAATGGTCCCGATCGGTCGTGGCCAGCGCGAACTGATCATCGGGGACCGCCAGACCGGCAAAACTGCGGTGGCCGTTGACACGATCATCAACCAGAAAGGCAAAGATATTTTTTGCGTTTACGTGGCGATTGGTCAGAAAGCCTCGACGGTGGCAAACGTCGTGCGCAAGCTGGAAGAAACCGGCGCGCTGGCATACACCATCGTGGTCGCGTCCACCGCTTCTGAGTCCGCCGCGATGCAGTACATCGCCGCCTATTCCGGCTGCACCATGGGTGAATACTTCCGTGATCGGGGGCAAGACGCCTTGATTATTTATGACGATCTTTCCAAGCAGGCGGTTGCATATCGTCAGGTGTCGCTGTTGTTGCGTCGTCCACCTGGTCGGGAAGCCTATCCGGGAGATGTGTTTTATTTGCATTCGCGTTTGCTGGAACGCGCCGCGCGCGTCAATGCTGAGTACGTGGAGAAATTTACCAATGGTACTGTCAAAGGCAAAACCGGTTCTTTGACCGCATTGCCGATTATTGAAACGCAGGCTGGTGACGTATCCGCATTCGTGCCGACCAACGTGATTTCAATTACCGACGGCCAGATCTTCTTGGAAACCGATTTGTTCAACGCCGGCATTCGTCCTGCGATCAACGCCGGTATCTCCGTATCGCGTGTGGGCGGCGCAGCACAGACCAAGATCATGAAGCGTAAAGACACGGGTGCGGGTGTGCGCCTGGCCCTCGCTCAATACCGTGAATTGGCAGCGTTCGCGCAGTTTGCTTCCGACCTAGATGAAGCGACCAGGAAGCAACTCGAACGCGGCAAAATGGTTACTGAATTAATGAAACAGCCGCAGTACCAGCCCATGCAGGTTTGGGAAATGGCGTTGATCCTGTTTGCAGTTAACAATAATTACATGGACGACGTCGAAGTAAAAAAAGCGGCATCGTTCGAGAAAAACCTGCGTGATTTCATGAAATCCAGATACGCCACACTGGTTTCGTCGTTTGAAAAGGCGAGCAATCTTTCCGCTGAAGACGAAAAAGCGTTGCACGCCGCAGTCGCTGATTTTAAGAAAACCGGTTCGTTTTAAGCGCATAGGCCCTCGGAAAACAAGATGGCAGGATCAAAAGAGATTCGCAGCAAGATTAAGAGCGTCGAAAACACGCGCAAGATCACCAAGGCCATGGAAATGGTGGCCGCATCAAAAATGCGCAAAGCGCAGGAGCGCATGCGGGCTGCCCGACCTTATGGCGAGAAGATTCGCAGCGTTGCGGCGAACCTGTCGTATGCCAATCCGGATTACAAGCACGCCTTCCTGCAAAAGCGCGCAGAAATCAGCAACGTGGGCGTCATACTGGTGACTTCTGACAAGGGCCTCTGCGGTGGTTTGAATACCAATGCGATGCGTTTGATGGTCACCAAAATAAAGGAATGGGAGACAGCAGGTGCCGGGGTGCAGGCCACCGCTATCGGCAACAAGGGTTTTGGCTTCCTGCAACGTTATGGTGTTCCGCTTGTGTCTCACATCATCGGTCTCGGTGACAAACCCCATCTGGACAAAATGATCGGCCCGATTAAGATCCAACTGGATCATTTCGCCGAAGGCAAAATCGACGCCCTGCATCTTTGCTACACAAAATTCATCAACACCATGAAGCAGGAAACCGTGTGTGAGCAGCTTCTGCCGCTGACAGGGGAAAAGCTCGGTGTGCCGGATGCTTCGTGGGATTATCTATACGAGCCTGACGCAAAAGTGGTGCTCGATGAATTATTAGTACGTTACATCGAGGCCGTAATTTATCAGGCGGTGGCAGAGAACATCGCGTCGGAACAATCGGCGCGGATGGTGGCGATGAAGTCAGCGTCTGACAATGCCAAGAAAGTCATTGGTGATCTAAAGCTCAGCTACAACAAAGCGCGGCAAGCCGCGATCACCAAGGAATTGTCAGAAATCGTCGGCGGCGCTGCTGCGGTCTAAGCCAGTCAAACAGAATTCGCAATATTTAGTTGGAGTCAAAAATGAGTGTCGGACAAGTCGTTCAGTGTATTGGCGCGGTGGTGGATATCCAGTTTCCGCGCAACGATATGCCCCGCGTATATGATGCGCTGTTGCTGGAAGATTCCGGCGAAAAATCATTCGCCGAAAAAGGCTTGACGTTCGAAGTCGAGCAGCAGCTTGGTGACGGCGTGGTGCGCTGCATCGCCATGGGTTCTTCTGATGGTCTGCGCCGCGGCATGAAAGTTAAAAGTACCGGTGCGCCCATCTCTGTTCCGGTTGGCAATGGCACCCTCGGCCGCATCATGGATGTGCTGGGTCGTCCCATAGACGAGCGCGGCCCCATTCTTTCTGACGAACGTCGTTCGATCCATCAGGCCGCACCGAAATTCGATGAGCTGTCTCCCTCGCTCGAGTTGCTCGAAACCGGTATCAAAGTGATCGACTTGATTTGCCCTTTCGCTAAAGGCGGCAAGGTTGGTTTGTTTGGCGGTGCCGGTGTGGGCAAGACCGTAAACATGCTTGAACTCATCAACAACATCGCCAAGGAACACTCGGGACTTTCGGTATTTGCTGGAGTAGGTGAGCGCACCCGCGAAGGCAACGATTTTTATCATGAGATGACCGATGCCGGGGTTATTAATAAAGACGACTTAAGCCAGTCAAAAGTGGCGATGGTATTCGGCCAGATGAATGAGCCACCTGGCAACCGCCTGCGTGTCGCTCTTTCGGGCCTGACGATGGCCGAACGTTTCCGCGATGAAGGACGTGACATTTTGTTCTTCGTTGACAACATTTACCGTTACACCCTGGCGGGTACCGAAGTGTCCGCGTTGTTGGGGCGCATGCCTTCCGCCGTGGGTTATCAACCGACATTGGCCGAGGAAATGGGCGTGTTGCAAGAGCGCATCACCTCTACCAAAACCGGTTCCATCACCTCGATTCAGGCAGTATATGTGCCCGCAGATGACCTGACCGATCCTTCTCCTGCGACCACCTTTGCCCATCTGGATGCGACGGTGGTGTTATCGCGTGATATCGCATCCCTCGGTATTTATCCAGCCGTTGATCCGCTCGACTCCACCTCGCGCCAAGTCGATCCGAACGTGATCGGTGAAGAGCATTACGCCGTTACCCGTGGTGTGCAGGCGACATTGCAACGCTACAAAGAATTGCGCGACATCATCGCGATTTTGGGTATGGACGAACTGTCGCCTGAAGACAAACTGGCCGTTTCCCGCGCGCGCAAAATTCAGCGCTTCCTGTCGCAGCCTTTCCATGTGGCCGAAGTTTTTACCGGCTCGCCTGGCAAATATGTATCGCTAAAGGAAACCATCCGAGGGTTCAAAATGATTGTCGACGGCGAGTGTGATGCGTTACCTGAACAGGCCTTTTACATGGTTGGTGGAATCGATGAGGCTTTCGAAAAAGCCAAAACAATGCAATAACCGGCATCGACCATGACACACACACTTCAAGTAAATATAGTTTCCGCTGAGCACGCGATTTTTTCGGGCGAAGCTGAAATGGTCATTGCACCCGGAGAAGCGGGAGAATTAGGCATCTTGCCGCAGCACGCTCCACTTCTTACCCGTATCAAGCCAGGTACCGTCAAGGTCAGGCTTGTAAGCGGCGAAGAAGAAGTGATCTATGTTTCCGGCGGTATTTTGGAAGTTCAGCCGAAAGCGGTGACTATTCTCGCAGACACGTCGATTCGCGCCCATGACCTTGATGAAGCTAAAGTGGTGGCGGCAAAACAGGCTGCGGAGGAAGCACTCGCTAACCGCGCCAGCGGCCAAGATCGGGCTCTAGTTGTTGCTGAGTTGGCCCAATTAGCTGCGCAGTTGCAGTCCATACAAAAATTACGCAAAAGATAATAAGTTCGGTTATAATCGTTTCACCGTAACGGTTTAGAGGCGCAACACAATACAGGCAGCGGATTACTCCCCGCTGCCTTTTTTTTCGCCCTGATTGATTTTGTCGGCCCAACCCTGACACTGTCCTACGCGCGTGTCGCTCTGCTGTTCTGCAAATACCGCGAATATTCACGTTGGCTTGCATATGCAATCTGCTCGGCATATATCGGATAATGAGGCGATGGACGAGCTGAATAAAACGAAAATTCCCTTCGATGTTTCGGTAGTCATTCTTGCCGCAGGTCATGGCAAGCGCATGAAGTCTGCAATCCCCAAGGTGCTGCAGCCGATCGCCGGAAAGCCGATGTTGTGTCATGTGATCGAAGCCGCGCGCGCAATCTGTCCGCAAAAAATATGCTTGATCTATGGTCATCGTGGCGATCTAGTACGCGCAACGATTGCCGCCCCCGATCTCGTCTGGGCCAACCAGGATCCGCAGTTGGGCACGGGTCACGCGGTGCTACAAGCTTTACCCCTGTTGCCGCCAGACGGAATTACACTAGTCTTATATGGCGACGTGCCGTTGATACGCGCCAAGACGCTCCGCGCCCTCATCACCGCAGCCCAAGAAGGCAAACTCGCCTGGCTTACCCTCCAAGTCGCGAATCCACAAGGTTTGGGACGGGTACTTCGAGACGCGCGAGGTAGCGTTTGCGCCATCGTCGAAGAAAAAGACGCGAATGCCGCACAGAAAAAAATTGCCGAAATCAATACTGGCTTCCTCGCTTGCCCTACCGCCTTGCTTGCCAGGTGGCTACCGACGTTGAGCAATAAGAATGCACAAGGCGAATATTATCTAACCGACATACTCGCGATCGCTGTCAAAGAGGGGGTCGGCGTTGAAACACTTTCGCCAGATGACGAATGGGAAGTTACCGGCATCAATAGCAAAGATCAACTTGCCGGCTTGGAACGCGCCCACCAGTTGCAGATTGCAAACCGCCTGATGACCGACGGCGTAACGCTCTGCGACCCTGCGCGAATCGACGTTCGCGGCGAACTCGTTTGCGGTGACGGGATAAGCAACGACGTCTTCATTGACGTGAACTGCATATTCGAAGGCAGGGTCACACTTGGTGCAAACGTAAAAATCGGCGCGAACTGTATCCTGCGCAACTGCACGCTAGGTGCCAATACCGAAGTACTGCCATTCTCTTTCATTGATGAAGCCATCATTGGTGACCGCACCCGCATCGGCCCCTATGCGCGCATACGTCCTGGCACCACGCTGGCCAATGAGGTCCACATTGGTAATTTTGTCGAAGTAAAGGCAAGCGAATTCGGCACAGGATCCAAAGCCAATCACCTCACTTATATCGGCGACACGACAGTTGGTAGAAATGTCAATATTGGCGCGGGTACCATTACTTGTAATTACGACGGCGCGAACAAGCACCGCACCTTGATCGAAGACAATGTCCATATTGGCTCCGATGTGCAACTGGTCGCACCTGTCACCATCGGCGAGGGCGCAGATATTGGTGCCGGTACGACCGTGTGGAGAGATGTCCCGCGCGGTGGCCTCACGTTGAACGACAAAACGCAGGTAAATAAAATGGGCTGGAAACGCCCGCTAAAGAAAACCTGATAAGCGACAGGTGTCCGGCGACAGAGGCACAATGTAATCTGTTCGTCACTTGTCAGGTCTTGTCATCCCCCATTAACGGAGTAGCCCATGTGCGGCATCGTCGGTGCAATTTCTAATCGCAATATCGTCCCAATTCTTACAGAAGGGCTAAAGCGCCTCGAGTATCGCGGCTACGATTCGGCGGGCATCGCCGTGCTCAATGCCGGCAATAGCGCGATCAGTCGCGTAAGGCGCGTGGGTCGTGTCGCCGAAATGGAAGCTGGTATCGCCGCCGAAAATCTCACTGGCATTCTGGGCATTGGCCATACGCGCTGGGCCACACACGGCGGCGTTACCGAACCGAACGCGCACCCGCATGTGTCCAACGACGAAATCGCGGTCGTGCACAACGGCATTATCGAAAACCACGAAGCGCAGCGTGAGCGCTTAAAAGCGCTTGGATACACCTTTGATTCGCAAACCGATACCGAAGTCATCGCGCACCTTATCCATCACTATTTTAAATCAAGCAAAAATCTATTTGCGGCAACGCAAAGCGCGGCGAAGGATTTGCACGGGGCCTATGCAATTGGTGTGGTCGCGGTGGGAGCGCCGGAAGTAATGATTTGCGCGCGTGTCGGTTGTCCGTTGCTGATTGGCGTCGGTGACGCCGATAAACACGAAAATTTTATTGCCTCCGATGTCTCCGCCATTCTGCCGGTCACTCGCCGCGTGATGTATCTCGAAGAAGGCGACGTTGCCGAGCTTAGCCGCAACGGCATCAAGGTAGTTGACCGCGAAGGCAACAAGGTTGAGCGCAGCGTTCACACCTCAGACCTGTCGGCTGACGAATCGGAATTGGGTCCCTATCGCCACTTCATGCAAAAAGAAATCCACGAGCAGCCGCGGGCGATTTCCGACACGCTCGAAGCTTTGCTTGCGGTCGGCGTAAAAAGCGCCTTGTTTGGCGAAGGCGCTAAGGAAGTTTTCAAGGAAACCGAGGCTGTGCTGATTCTCGCCTCCGGCACCAGCTCCTACGCCAGCATGGTCGGCAAACAGTGGATTGAAACTATTGCGCGCATTCCCTGCAATGTGGAACTTGGACACGAATATCGCTACCGCGATTCAATCCCGAATCCAAAGCAACTTATCGTCACCATTTCACAATCCGGCGAAACACTGGACACAATGGAGGCCCTGAAGCGCGCCAAAGAACTCGGCCATACCAACACCCTCTCAATCTGCAATGTCCGCGAAAGCGCCATTCCACGCGCTTCCAAGCTGGTGTTTTACACGCGAGCCGGCAAAGAAATTGGCGTCGCGTCGACCAAAGCCTTTACCACGCAGTTGATCGCGCTTTTCACCCTTGCGCTCACGCTCGCGAAGACCCATGGTCGCTTGACGCAGAAGCAGGAAAACGATTACCTTGAACAGTTGCGTTATGTGCCCGGCAGCGTCCAACACGCGCTGAATCTCGAGCCACAAATTCAGGCATGGGCACAAATGTTTGCCGAAAAACATCACGCCTTATTTCTTGGCCGCGGCCTGCATTACCCAATCGCGCTCGAAGGCGCGCTGAAATTGAAAGAAATATCCTATATTCATGCCGAGGCCTATCCGGCCGGAGAATTAAAGCATGGTCCGCTGGCGCTGGTGGACGCGGAAATGCCCGTGGTGGTAATTGCACCCAATGATGCCATTTTGGAAAAAGTGAAATCGAATATGCAGGAAGTGCGCGCGCGCGGCGGCGAACTATTCGTCTTTACCGATCTCGATAGCAATTTCACCGAGTCTGAGGGCGTGCACGTTATCCGCGCGCCACGCCACGCCGGGCAGCTCTCGCCGATCGTGCATGCTATTCCGGTGCAGTTACTTGCGTATCACGCGGCACTGATGAAGGGTACAGATGTCGATAAACCGAGGAATCTTGCGAAATCGGTGACGGTTGAGTAGCCGTAATTCTCAATGCTAAAACTGTTTCACGCCAATATAGTCGGTTACAAACAAATATAGGCGGTTACAGAACCCAAAGAAAGTGGGGCAATAAGAGTCGATTACAACTCACTCCGATTACGCCTTAATTCAGTAAAACCCGTAGCAAATGCGCTATGGGAAGAGTAGTTTGGCAAACCTCAAGAATCAGCCAAATATTCCGAAACCTAAAATGCTCGAATGTCGTTTTGCACCGGCAACCGCAATTCCCGATATCACGCAGAGGAGACAGAAATCCCCCTGTTGAATTCTGCTTAGATCTGTGCCGGGTTTTTCATCTCAGACTGGGCCACGTTATTGTGGCATAGACGATCTATGCCGGTGTGGATAAGTCTGTTG
>JAYVKG010000244.1:0-2273 GCA_043768625.1 Betaproteobacteria bacterium | reverse complement strand
TTTAAGCGTACTGAAAGGCGCGCTTGGGTGCACCACGATTACCGACGGGCTCACCGCAATCATGCTGACCGGCACCAGGTCGCTATCGGAATACGGGATTTTTTCGCTGAGAAAACTGTTGGTAATGACGCCGGCTGCGCCGATCAGAAATGTATAGCCGTCGGCTTTGGACTTGGCAACGTAGTCAGTGCCGATCATCGCGCCCGCACCCGGTTTGTTTTCGATAATGATCGGTTGGCCGATGCGCCTGGCCACCGCCTCCGCCGCCGCGCGCGCGACCAGATCATTGGCACCGCCGGGCGCAAACGGCACCACCCACTTGACAGGACGCTCCGGCCATGTTTCCGCCGTGGCTGGTGGCACACACAACATCAGGCCGGCAGCAAGCGGCGTGACGAATAATTGTCGAAAAAAATTCATGCTGCTCTCCATAGAAAATAAACTAAAAACGGCATCCATTTATTATGCCGCAGTCGCCCGCAGCAACGATGGTTTGAAATTTCCGAATGGCAATGCAGCGTCGTTACCTGCGGCACATCGATAGAAAGTCATTCCGCGCTACAATCCTGACCAACCAGTCAGCTTCGGAGTCGTCGCATGTCCGATCACATTGTCCTGTCCTCGCACCCCAAAGCGCACAAACAAGGTGCCTTTTTTGACATCCACTGGGGGGCGTTCAACCCCTCCGAGCGGGGGCCGGTCATCGCGAGCCTGACCGATCTGTCGCAACGCAACGCCATCGGCACGCATTCCGGCGCGTACGCGGTGTATCGTGCACTTGCGGTGGCATCGGGGGCGTTGCAACGCGATCACCGGCCTGACTTGACCAACACCGCGCCTGCCGAATTGATTGGCCCGCATCCGCAATGGGGTGACCCTGACAAAATTGTCTCGATGGACCCTTGGGGACATTTGGTGTCATCGGCATTCGCGGCGGAAATCGCCGCAGGTGCCGATGTTCGACCCAGCATAGCAATTACCAAGGCCCACATTAATATGCCGGAGCTGAAAGCCGCCATCCTGGCAGGGCGGTTGAAGCCCGACGGCGACATCCTCACGACAAATGGCGACGTAAAGGTGACCAAGGCGGCGATTGATCCGGTGTGGTACTTGCCAGGCCTTGCGAATCGTTTCAAGGTCAAGGAAAGTGCTTTGCGGCGCGCCTTGTTCGAACAGACTGCGGGCATGTTCCCGGAGCTGGTGACCCGCCCTGATTTGAAGGTGTTCCTGCCGCCCATCGGCGGGATGACGGTTTATTTCTTCGGTGACATGACCAAGCTCGGCCACGCCGCAACAAAAGTGGCGTGCCGCCTGCATGACGAGTGCAACGGCTCGGACGTGTTCGGCTCCGACATCTGCACCTGTCGGCCGTATCTTGCGCACGGTATCGAAGTCTGTATCGACATGGCACAGCAGGGTGGCGTGGGCCTGGTCATCTACAACCGCAAGGAAGGCCGCGCGCTCGGCGAAGTCACCAAGTTTCTGGTTTACAACGCCAGGAAACGCCAGGCCGGTGGCGATCGCGCCGAGACCTATTTTGCGCGTACCGAATGCGTCGCCGGGGTGCAGGATATGCGCTTCCAGGAGTTGATGCCCGACGTGTTTCACTGGCTTGGCATCACCCGCATTGATCGCTGGGCGTCGATGAGCGATATGAAACACGGCGCGCTGATCGAACAGGGTATTGAAGTGGTCGAGCGGGTGCCGATTCCGGACGAATTGATTCCCGCCGACGCGCGGGTGGAGATGGACGCAAAGAAAGCCGCGGGTTATTTCTCCAACTACATGCCCGACGCCGAGGAATTGGCGGTGCCCAAAGGCCGTGGATTGGCAGAATAAATCTTGGCGGCAGCTGACCCGATGAATGAGCGCGAAGGCTGGCACACGCCGGTACCGGATGCGCACCCGGCGGCGCGGCTGCTTTCGGCAACCGCGGTGCGCAGCCACTGCGAAGAAATATTGGCGCACGTCTCGGCCGGCGATTCGCCGCATTTTATCTGGCATTCCGACCGCTTGCCCGCGACGGCCGGTTACGTGGCCGCGGTTATTGGCGAACGCTATCCGGATCTGAAAGTACCCTATCACAGCCGGTGGCGGCATTTTGAAGAGGGCGGCGTGGATCGCTGGGCGAGCTTGGCAGCCGCGCATGGCCTGGCGAGTGACGAGCAGCGAATCGAGCGGGTCAAGGCCCGCATCGATCTGGTCATTGCCAGTGTGTTGCTGGATGCGGGTGCCGGAGCCGAGTGGCGTTTTACAGAACTGGCCACCGGCCA
>JAYVKG010000243.1:0-2799 GCA_043768625.1 Betaproteobacteria bacterium | reverse complement strand
AGACCGGCGATATTGCGGCAACCCATACCGTCGGCGCTTATTTAGGCTGGCAGCTCACCGAAACCTTGCAGGCCTATGTTGATCTGGAAAAATTCATGGGTTCGGGCGTGAGTGGCTCCACCGGCCTGGCCGGCCTCACGAATGGCGACGTGGTTCGCCAGGGGTCGAATAATCTGAAAAAGCGCCCCTATGTGGCGCGACGCTACCTGCGCTATGTGGTGCCGTTGTCAGGCGAGTCGGCTGCCGTCGAGTCGGCGCAAGGTCAAGTTGCGGGCAAAGAAGCAAGCACACGCCTCGAATTCAAGATCGGCACCACAGCGATAAGTGATGACTTCGACAAAAACCGCTATGCAAATTCCACGCGTACCCAATTCATGAACTGGGCACTGTGGAACAATGGTGCCTGGGACTACGCGGCGGACACGCGCGGCTTCACCAACGGTGTGCTGGCTGCCTATGTGAGTCCTGCCTGGTCACTTCGCGCGGGCATTCACCAGATGCCCGCAATGGCCAACGGACAGGACCTCGATGCGCCGTTGCGCAAAGCGCGTGCGGAAAACATCGAACTAACCGTTGCACCCAACAATCTGGGAACCATCGTGCGATTGCTGGCTTACCGCAACATTGCCCGGATGGGCATCTACCGCGATGCACTGGCCGTTGCCGCCACCAGCGGCGCTGCGCCCGACATCGCGGCACAGGATCGTGATCGACGCAAGAAAATCGGCATCGGTCTCAATATTGAGCAGCCGTTGGCCGACGATGGCGAAACCGGCGCGTTCCTGAGAATGGGTTGGAACGACGGCAAGTCCGAATCGTTTGCGTTTACCGAAATCGATTCGACCCTTGCCGCCGGTGTACAACTGGCGGGCGTGCGCTGGGGCCGCACCAGTGACCGCGTAGGCGTCGCCTTCGCGACCAACGGCTTGTCGCGGCCGCACCGTGATTACCTGGCCGCAGGTGGCAGCGGCTTCGTGCTCGGCGATGGCGCATTGCGTTATGGCCGCGAGCAAATCGTCGAAACGTATTACCGCATCGCGCTAGTGAAGCATGTGCAGTTTTCACCGAGCTTCCAGTACATCCGCAATCCCGGCATGAATAGTGATCGCGGCGCAGTGAAATTCGTGAGCTTTCGCTTGCATCTTGAATACTGAGCGGAGGTGCCATGAACAACCAACGCAAACCACATTCGTGGATCAAGACTGTCCGCGAGCGCTATTGGGGATTACCAGAAACCAAACGCCGCGACATGCTCGAGTTCATGCAGCGGAAATGGAGCACGGCCGATCAGGCGGCCAACCGCAATAGTGACTTGCTGCGCGATATTGCGTCATATGAGCAGAACTACCTGCTGGCACTGCTGAAGTCTGCTCCGGGCGGCATCAGCGATGCAGAGGCAGTCGCGCGCCTGCGCGAGCATGGTTTCAACGAAGTGGCACACGAACAACCAACCGGCTGGCCCCGTCAGTTGTTACGTGCGTTCAACAACCCTTTCAACATCCTGCTGATCGTCCTTGCCGTCATCTCCTATATTACCGATGACCTGAAGGCCACCATCATCCTGTCGGTCATGGTCGCCCTGAGTTCGCTACTTCGTTTCGTCCAGGAATTCCGTTCAGGCAACGCGGCTGAACGTTTGAAAGCCATGGTGCTCACAACGGCAACCGTAAAGCGCGTCGACGACCTGCAGATCGCCGCCACCGAGTACGCCGACAAGGTTGGTATTGTGCGACAGGCGACGGTCGCTGCTACGCGCGAGATTCCGATCAAGTATCTGGTGCCGGGCGATATTGTGCGACTCTCGGCCGGTGACATGATTCCCGCCGACGTGCGGCTGTTATCGGCGAAGGATCTGTTTATCAGTCAGGGGGCACTGACCGGCGAAGCCTATCCGGTCGAAAAGACTGCAGAAAGCGTCACGGTGCGGATCGATAATCCGCTGGAGATCGCCAACCTTTGCTTTATGGGCTCCAACGTCGTCAGTGGCTCGGCAACCGCGGTGGTGGTGACCACGGGCTTCCACACTTATTTCGGCGGCATTTCCCACAAAATTGTCGGGCACCGCGAGCCGACTGCGTTCGACAAGGGTATTCACCGGGTGAGCTGGCTGCTCATCCGTTTCATGCTGGTGATGGTGCCGATTGTCTTCCTGGTCAATGGCTTTACCAAGCACGACTGGGGCGAAGCGTTCCTGTTTGCAATCGCCGTCGCAGTGGGACTAACACCGGAAATGTTGCCGATGATCGTCACCGCCACGCTGGCCAAGGGCGCGGTAATGATGTCGCGTCGCAAGGTCATTGTGAAGCGGCTTAATTCCATCCAGAGCTTTGGTGCCATGGACGTGCTCTGCACCGACAAAACCGGCACGCTCACGCAGGACAAAATCATCCTCGAACGGCATGTCGATGTCTTCGGCGATATTTCGGAAGAGGTGCTAAAGCATGCCTACCTCAACAGTTACTACCAGACGGGGCTGAAGAATTTGCTCGACGTCGCCGTGCTGAAACACGCCGAGTTGGTGGAGGAACTGAAACTGCCGGGGAGCTATCGGCTGGTTGATGAAATCCCGTTCGACTTTGTTCGTCGTCGTATGTCGGTGGTTGTAAATGAGCGCGAAGATCACAACGAGTTGATCTGCAAGGGTGCCGTCGAGGAAATTTTCGCCGCGAGCACGCGCGTGCGCGTGTCGGGAAACGTTGCGCCGCTGGACGATGACTTGAAGGCCAGGATCCGCGATGTCGTCTACCGGTTCAATGACGACGGCCTGCGCGTGATCGCCGTTGCCTACAAAGAAACGTC
>JAYVKG010000242.1:0-20242 GCA_043768625.1 Betaproteobacteria bacterium | reverse complement strand
CTTGTTTAAGTTTATTTGCTTAAACATTCCTTTTGCGCCATCTTGAATTCGGCACCTTTTTTGCCTTTGTTTTCTGCAGAGCAGGCCTTCATCTTTTCGCGTTGGGCTTGTTGTCCGGATGACGCTTTTTGCAAACATTCTTTTTGCGCGTTTTTGTATTCGTCCCCTTTGAGACCCTTGTTCTGCTTGGCGCATGCGCCCATTTTGCTCTGTTGCGCGGTAGGCGCGCCGTCAGCAGCAAATGCGGGGGCCGCCAACAGCGGCACGGTGAGAATCAATGCGGCGATCAATTTTTTCATGGAGTGCTCCTGAGTGAGTGAGTGGGCTGGCGGCAATACCGCAACAAAAGACATTGCCCAGCCGATAACGCCACCGGGCCAGCCCAGGTTGACATGGGACAAACTCCCCCCACGGGCACCGCGGGGATTTAAACTCAAATTAGTCAGGTAGCTGCCAAAGAAAGGATGCATATGCGCGAAAAATTACGAGGAGATTTTACAACACGCGTCCATCAGACAGTTGTACATAAATTTCCACGGTTTTTTTAGGATGGACGACTTATCAAGCTATATTACCGCCTATGTATATGGCTTGATCGGTGGAACCCCTGTTGCTATTTTCTGACCCGAACGTCGCGGATGGTTGATCGGCCCGTCTATCATCTGGGTATAACCAATGCGCTGTTGACGCTGTTCTGGATCCTTGCACTTTGCCCGACCGCCGCGCTGGCGCTGGATACGAAAAAACCGCTTGCCGAATTCATGCACCAGACCTGGTCTGTCGATAACGGGCTGCCGCAGAGTACCGTTCTCGGCATCAGCCAGACCACAGATGGGTACGTCTGGTTTGCTACCCACGAGGGTGTCGCGCGCTTCGATGGCCTGGTATTTACGGTATTCGATGAAAGCAACACACCGGTATTACGCGGTAGCGGGATTTCGGCGCTGCTGGCGCGAAAAGACGGCAGTTTGTTACTGGGGTTGCGCGATGGCGGCCTTGTTCGATATCACCTGGGAAAATTTGACGCGTTAACGCCTCGGGGCGGTCTGCCGGCAGGGTCGATTTCCGTTCTGACCGAGGATGCCACAGGTGCATTGTGGGTCGGTACCATCGCGAATGGCTTGGCGCGCATCTTCAACGGTGAGTCACGCCTCTACTCGATTACAAACGGACTGCCCGGAAATTGGGTCACTGCGGTCCAGTCGGCGGGTAATGGCGATATCTGGATCGGGACGACCCGCGGCCTGATGATTTTCCGCAACGGTAATATGGTCGCCCAGCCGACACATTCCTGGCTCGATGCCGCCAACATCGGCGCGATCCGCGAAGACCAAAAACAGCGCTTGTGGTTTGCCACCAGCGGCGATGGATTGGTGATGCGTAGTGGCGAATCACTGCGCAAGTTTCAACGCGAGCATGGACTGGCCAGCGATACCGTGGCGCAGCTTCATTTCGACCGCGATGGCGCGCTCTGGATCGGCACGCTGGAAGGGATGCAGCGACTGGTGGACGACCGGCTTGAGTCGTTCGCTTCGGCCGATGGCCTGACAAACAATTTTGTTCGGTGGATTTTCGAGGACGCCGAAGGCAGTGTCTGGATTGGCACTGACCGCGGTATCGATCGCTTTCGAGACAGCTTGATTAGTACCTGGGGAATTCGCAAAGGCTTGTTGGAAGAGTTTGCCAGAGTTGTTCTTGAAGATCGTAAAGAGCGTATCTGGGTGGGCACCTCGGATGGCTTGTTTGCAATTACCCAGGCGACGGTACGTCGCTATGGTCGGGAACACGGTTTGCTCAATGGCGCAATCCTATCCCTCGCTGAGGACGGCGACGGCACGCTTTGGGTAGGTACCAATGGCGGCGGACTGCATCGCATGAAAGCCGACCGGTTTGAATTAGTATCGGCAGAGCTGGAGTTGTCAACCGCTTCGGTGCGGGCAATTTTACCGGCCAAGGACGGCAGTTTGTGGATCGGTACCAACAGCGGTCTGGTTTCGTGGGTTTGGCGTGGTAAAGCAAAGGCGGTCCACTTGGGCGTCGCTGACGGGTTGCCAAGCGAGCAAATTAACGCCCTGTTTGAAGACGCGCAAGGGCGTATCTGGATCGGCGCGCGTGGCGGCCTGGGATTGGTGCAAAAGGATAATCGCCTGCGTGTGACTGCCATGGCAAATGTCCTCGGTTCCACCGCCACCGTGTTGGCGATCAATGGCGATATCGAAGGGCGGATCTGGGTAAGCACCATCAACGGCCTGGCGCTGCTGCGAGCTGAAGGTAACAGCATGTCCATGCGGCAATTTTCCATTAAGGATGGAATCAATGCGCAAACTTATTTCAGCGCAATTGATGACGCACATGGCAGCCTCTGGCTGTGTTCCAACCGCGGTATTGTCAAGGTGGCAAAATCGCAAATTGACAAAGTATTGGCTGGCTCACCATCGCAGACAGAAGCCGTCTTTTTCGGACGCGCCGAGGGAATGACCACGGCGCAGTGCAACGGTGCGTCCCAGCCGGCCGGTTGGCGCACCCGCAATGGCAGATTGTTGTTCCCGACAGCGCGCGGCGTGGCCGTTGCGGAACCCGCGCGTCATGCGGCAATTAATCAGCTGGCGCCACCCGTGCATATCAAATCGGTGCTGGTCGACGGGGAGTGGGTCTCGCCGAATGAGCAAGGTGCAGTGGACGTGCCGCCCGGAAAACATCGCCTGGAAATTTCCTACGTGGGCCTGAATCTGGCCGACCCTGAAAAGGTGCGTTATCGTTACCAGTTGGTCGGCTTTGACCGCGACTGGGTAGACGCACTTGGTGAAGCCAAAGCGGCCTACACCAACCTGGGCTCAGGCAAATACGAGTTTCGCGTGCTGGCGGCCCGTCAAGGCGGCCCCTGGAGCGATCCCGGCGCGATGCTGACGCTGCAACAACAGCCCCGTTTTCACGAGACATTATGGTTTCGCATCTTTTTTTCTGCCGCGATAATCATGATCCTGATCGCCATATACCGTGCCCGGGTGGCGCAATTGAATGCGCAGCAAAAACGCCTCAGGCTTATGGTGGAAGAACGGACACAGGATCTAAAAGCAGAAAAATTGAAGTTGGAAACCACCAATAAAGAAAAAGCGCGCTTGCTGGTGCAGGTTGCGGATGCGGCGAAAGCCTACGAAAGGTTGTCCAAGGAGGATAGCCTGACCGGTTTAAACAATCGCCGCGAACTGGACCGCATTCTCGCCCATGAATTTGAACGCGCAGTGCGTAACGGTCGACCACTTTCGGTGGCACTGGCTGACCTGGATTTTTTCAAAAAAGTAAACGATGTCTACTCACACGCCGTCGGCGACGAGGTGCTGCGGGTGGTTGCAGATATCCTCAAGGAAGGCTGCCGCAGTATTGACATGGTTGGCCGCTATGGGGGTGAGGAATTTGTACTGGTGTTGCCGGAGACGGAGATCGCGGTTGCGCGGCAAATTTGCGAACGCTTGCGCGCCACCATCGAAGGTTTTGAATGGGCTGCCAGGCATCCCGGCCAAATTGTTACCATGAGTTTTGGTCTGGCGACGCTGTCAGACGAGAGCAGCTATGAGCGTCTGGTTGCGTTAGCGGATTCACGGTTGTATGAGGCCAAGAAGGGCGGCCGCAATCGCGTGTGTGGATAAACCAGACGCTTATGCGGGGATTTTTATTTTATGGTGAAATCTGCGGGTTTCCCTATCATGCGTGCTGTTGGCTGCCACAACGCTAAACAAGTTTCACTGGCTCTGTTTATTTGGCCTTGGCGGAATGGCGTTTAACTCTCACCGCCAGTTTCATCCCCATTGATTGTCAGTCTCCCGCTGACCTTACTTCCACCGGAATCCCGTTTAAGGCCGCATTCCCTGACACCGCATCCAGGAACTTGTCATCGCTGATGTCATTAAAACTAGCGCCAGCATGTGCAGTGGCAATGCCCAAGCGAGCGCCGGCACGATCGTGTCCCCAGCCGTGTGGGAGGCAGACCACACCAGGCATTACGTCGGTTGACGCTTCGACCGGCACTTGCAGGGTGCCGATGCGGGACGATAGCTCTATGCGCTGGCCGCTCGCCAGACCGCGCGCGGCGAGATCATCGGGATGCATCAGTAGTTGAGAACGCGCTTTACCTTTCACCAGGCGATGGCAGTTGTGCATCCAGGAATTATTGCTGCGCACGTGGCGGCGGCCGATGAGGTGCAGGGTTTTTGGCGCACTGCTGTGCAATTCGCGATTGAATCGCGCCATGTCAGCCAGCATTGGTGGAGGGGCACAGTCGATTTGTCCATCGGCCGTTTCGATGCGCGTTGACAGCGAGGGTTTCAATGCGCCGAGGTCGATGCCGTGTGGCACCGCTTTCAATGATTCGACAGTGGTACGTTCGCGGTTGCCGCTTTTATTCAGCAAGCCGCCGACGATGTGCTTTAACGCCGGCATGGCGGTGAATTCACGACCGAGCTTGGCGGCCAGTCGCGACCCGATACCGGAAAAAATTTCCCAGTCGTAGCGCTCATCGTCCGGTCGCGCCCAGAATGCTTCGTTGTAGCGCGTGACGTTGCGCACGGCAAAGGCATTGAAAATGAGATCGTAGTGATCGTGGTTGAGCGCTGAGGTGGGCGGCAAAATCAGGTCGGCGTGGCGCGTGGTTTCGTTCAGATAGATATCGATCGACATCATGAAGTCCAGTGATTCAAACGCGCGATCAAGTTGCCGACCATTCGGTGTCGAGAGTACCGGATTGCCGCAGGTGGTGAGGAGGCCATGTATCTGGCCTAAGCCAGGCGTGAGGATTTCTTCGGCGAGAACAGCGACGGGCAGTTCACCGCCGGATTCCGGCAGGCCGCTGACGCGCGACGTCCATTGCGCGTAATGCCCCGGTCGTGTGCCGGGGCCGGTGATGGGTATCACTGGATTGGTCGGCATAGTGCCGCCTTCGCGGTCGAGGTTTCCAGTAACGATGTTGAGCAATTGCACCAGCCATTGCGCGATGGTGCCGAAGGGTTGAATGCAGGTGCCAATGCGGCCATACGCAATCGCGGTGCGCGACTTCGCAAAGTCGTGGGCGAGGCGTTTGATCTCACTGGCAGCGATGCCGGTGACGACTGCTGCGATTTCGGGCGTCACGTGCGCGATGGTGTCGAGCGCCTGATCGAGATTTTTCAGTGGCAGCGCAGGGTTCGGTTTCATCAGCCCATCTGCGCGAATTACAGTCAGCATCGCCATCAGCAAGCTAGCATCGGTGCCGGGCCGGATGAAGTGATGTTCGCTCGCGATCTCGGCCGTCTCAGTACGGCGTGGATCAATGACAATAACTTTGCCGCCGCGTGCGCGAATCGCCTTGAGGCGTTTGGCCACATTGGGCGCCGTCATCATGCTGCCGTTCGAGGCGATTGGATTGCCGCCCAGGATTAGAAAATAATCGGTGTGGTCAATGTCGGGAATCGGAATCAGGAATTGATGGCCGAACATCAACAGTGAGGTTAGCTGCTGCGGCAATTGATCGACCGATGAGGCGCTGAAGGCGCTGCGGGTTTTCAACAATCTCGCCAATTGTTGAATGCCAAGGAGGTGGCCCAGATTGTGTACCGTGGGATTGCCGGCGTAAAAGGCCATCGCGTTGTTGCCATGTTGCGTGATCATTGCGCCGATGCGTTCAGCAGCAAATTCAAATGCTTCGTCCCAACCGATTTCCTGCCAAGTGTGATCAAGACCCTTGCCGACACGCTTCATCGGTCGGCGCAGACGATCAATGTCTTCGTGAATGTCTTTCAATGCTATTGCTTTCGGGCAAATGTGACCGCGACTGAAAGGGTCGGCAGCATCACCGCGAACGGAAATAATTTTTTCACCATCGATCTTGAATTCGAGCCCGCAGATTGCTTCGCAGAGATTGCAGGCGCGATATTCAGTGCGAGACTTACTTTCGGCGTGAGGCATGTTTTCTCCAGTACTGGCGGGTCTATATGGTGTGTCGAACCAACAGCGGCAATTTACACGATAACCCAAGTATGGTCTGGACGGAGCCATAGCGGAAACGGTGTTACATTATTTTTGTCATCAGGGAGTAGCCTCCCTCCACCACGGAGGAGATTACGTCAACATACTTGGCCTCGTGCCATGGCGTATTCGGCCGATGGGTTTGGCGAGACTTTTGGCGTGCAATGTTGTTCCGAGTCGGACGGATATCGCATGTCATCTGTTATCGTCGTCCAGCTCGCCCGGTGTGAATATGGATTTTTTTCGTTTCAACGCTGGTTGTCGCGATCGGCGAGATTGGCGACAAAACGCAGTTGTTCGCGCTGCTTCTGGCCGCACGCTTTCGCCGACGGGTGCCCATCATTCTCGGTATCCCCTTTGCCACTCTGCTTAATCAGGGTCTTGCCGGTTCATTGGGCGAATTCATTCGTAATGCGATCAGCCCGGACGTATTAAGCTGGCTTCACGGATTCTCTTTCGCTGCCATTGCGCTTTGGGCGCTGAAACCAGACAAGCTCGACAGCGCGCCAAATTCAAAATCGGTCTACGGCGTATTCGCGCTCACGTTCGCCACGTTTTTTTTCGCCGAGATCGGCGACAAGACGCAGCTTGTCACAATCGCCCTTGCCGCGCGGTATCCGGATCTGATGTAAGTGGTCGCGGGCACGACCTTGGGAATGATGATCGCCGATATTTCGGCAGTGATATTGGGTGAAAGAGCCGCGCCGAGGTTGCCGCTTAAGCTAATCCGGATCGTGGCGGCTATTATTTTTGCGGCAATGGCGGTGATCGTGCTGTTGGGATTTTCTTTTGGATAGGCGAGTCGGGTTCCTCCTGCACGCACGAGGCCACCCACCTAATCAAGTTTTAGATTCGGACGGATATCTTGATAGCGTTAATAACGCAGCGTAAACGCGCCCGGCACAATACTAAGCGTAGCAACCGCGCCGTAGGGCAGGGTGAGTTTTTTTGCCACATGGCCAAACGGCAGTCCGGTCAGTACTGGAATGGGCAGCAGCTCGCGCATGGTTTCGACCACGTGTTCCATCGAATATGGGAACCGATCCGGCTCAGGTTCGCAGTCAGAAAAATCCGCCATGATCAGCGCTTTTTGTTTTTGCAGAATGCCAGCATGATGGAGTTGCAATAGCATGCGCTCCACGGCGTAGGGGGCCTCGCCGATTTCTTCGATGAACAAGATACCGTCACTGATGTCGGGCAAAAATGGCGTCCCGATCAGATGGGTAAGCAACGACAGATTGCTGCCCCACAGATTACCAGTGATGGTGCACGGGCGGTAAGTGAAGCTGTCGTTAAACGGTCCGGCAGATATGGATTCGCCCGCCAACGCTGGCCAGCAGTACGCCTCCATAAAACCGTGGTCAACCTGAGCCTGGATCGTCAGCGTTGCGCTCGCACCATCCGTCCCACCGAAATCAACGGCTGCACCAGGTCCCGCAAAAGTAATTAACCGCGCCTTCGCCAGGGCAGCAAGATTGAAGGCAGTGAAATCGCTGAAGCCCACAAAAGTTTTGGCACTCGTCGCCACCGCATGCCAGTCGATTCGGTCCAGCAGGCGCGACCATCCATAGCCGCCCCGCACCATCATCATTGCGTCTATCGTGGTGTCGGCCAGCATGGTATGAAACGAGGCAAGACGCTCATCGTCGGTGCCGGCGAAATAGCGCCATTGCCTTTGGCTTGCAGGTGCGACAACGACCCGGTATCCACGCGCAGTCAAAGCCAAAACTGCCTCATTCATGCGAGGTAGGTTAACAACACCGGATGGAGCGAAGAGGCCGATTGATCCGCCAGGCAAAAGCGGTTTTGGTGCAGTGAAACTTCCAGGATTCAAGATTTTTGTCGCATTTCGTTAAATGCGATGAGATTGCCGTCGGGATCCTTCAGCACAAACCAGCGTGTACCCCAGCGGTTGTCCTGGGGTGTCTGCACAATATGGTCGCCGGCTGGAATTTGTGCAAATCTTTTATTGACATCATGAATGTCCAGGTGCAGTGTCGGAGCGTGAGGTTGGAAATTATCCATGGCAGCGGTTTTGTTGCTGCAAGCAAGCGTGTCGTGGGACTCGAGCAACATTAGGCGAATGCCGCCACCACTGAGAATTACGCTTTGGTTGCCGTGGTCATCCTTCCATTCGCGAACCACCTGCCAGCCCAGCGCCTCACGGTAAAACCTTTTCGACTTTTCGAAATCACGCGGATGGATGCATAGGTGATCGAAACGGTCAGAAATCATGGTTACCTCCGCATGTCCTGTGCGTCCACTACCGCTAATGCCGTCATATTGACGATGCGGCGTACCGTGGCGGTCGGTGTGACGATATGAACCGGCATCGCGCTGCCCAGTAATATCGGCCCGATGGTAATGCCACCGCCAGCTGATGTTTTAAGCAGATTGAAGGCAATATTGGCGGCGTCGAGTGTCGGCATGACGAGCAAATTGGCCTCGCCTTTCAAGCGTGAAGCGGGAAAGGTTGCGCGCCGCACGTCCTCAGACAGTGCGGCGTCGCCATGCATTTCTCCTTCAATCTCCAAGTCCGGTGCTTGCAGTCTGATCAGGCCTAAAGCGACCCGCATCTTCACCGCAGATGGGGCGTCGGAAGTGCCGAAGCTCGAATGCGACAGCAAGGCAACCTTGGGCACCACGCCGAAGCGGCGGATTTCTTCGGCTGCAAGCAGCGTCATCTCGGCGATTTGTACCGGCGTCGGATCGTGATTCACGTAGGTATCACAAATAAAAATAGTGCGTGTGGGCAACATCAACACATTCATGGCGTAAAAATTATTAATGCCCTTGCGGCGTCCGATCACCTGATCGACATACTGCAGATGCAGGTCGTGGGTACCAAAGGTGCCGCAAACCATGCCGTCGGCCTCGCCCCGGTGCATCATCATCGCGCCGATCAGTGTGAGGCGCCGGCGCATTTCTATCTTGGCATAGGTTTCTGATACGCCACGCCGTGCGGTCAGTTGGTAATATTCCTGCCAATAATCGCGATAGCGCTCGTCCCATTCGGGATTGACGACGTCGACGTCTTTATCCAATTCCAGCCGCAGGCCGAATTTTACAATGCGCTTCGCGAGTACCGCAGGCCGCCCCACCAGAATTGGTCGTGCCAGTTTTTCGTCAACCACGATTTGTACGGCACGCAATATCCGTTCTTCCTCACCCTCTGCGTAGACGATACGCTTAGGGCCAAGCTTTGCCTTGGCGAACACGTGCTTCATGATGAGGCCGGAGTGATACACGAATTGATCCAGCCTCTGCATATAGGCGGGCCAGTCGGTGATTGGACTGGTAGCAACGCCGCTCTCCATCGCTGCGCGCGCGACTGCGGGAGCCACCTTTGCGATCAGGCGTGGGTCGAAAGGTTTTGGAATCAGGTAATCCTTGCCGAAACCAGACGTGGATTCCCCGTAAGCCATCGCAACGATATCGGACTGCTCCGCTTGCGCCAACTCGGCAATGGCGTGTACTGCGGCGAGTTTCATTGATTCATTGATAGTGGTCGCACCGACATCCAGCGCACCGCGAAAGATGAACGGAAAACAAAGCACATTATTCACTTGATTGGGATAGTCCGAGCGGCCGGTTGCAATTACGGCATCGTCGCGCGCTTCACGGACCTGCTCCGGGAGGATTTCAGGGGTAGGGTTGGCGAGCGCCAGAATTAGTGGTTTGGGCCCCATGCGTTTCACCATATCGGACTTCAACACGCCACCCGCGGAAAGACCGAGAAATACGTCCGCTCCCCCAATAACTTCACTCAGAGTGCGGGCACTGGTGTCTTTCGCGTAGCGCTCCTTGTTTGGGTCCATCTCTTCTTTGCGGCCGCGATAGACCACACCGGCAATATCGGTCACCCAGATATGCGACATTTTCATGCCAAGCGCAACCAGCATGTCCAGACATGCCAATGCCGCCGCTCCCGCGCCAGACGCGACCAGCTTGACTTGGCTAATATCCTTGCCGACCACTTTCAGTCCATTGACGATCGCCGCACCCACGATGATTGCGGTGCCATGCTGATCGTCATGAAACACCGGGATTTTCATGCGCTCGCGGAGCTTCTTCTCGACATAGAAGCACTCGGGCGCCTTGATGTCCTCAAGATTGATGCCGCCAAAGGTGGGTTCAAGCGCGGCGATGATATCAACCAACTTGTCCGGGTCGCGCTCATTTACTTCAATATCAAACACATCGATACCAGCGAATTTTTTGAACAGCACCGCCTTACCTTCCATCACCGGTTTCGCCGCCAGCGGACCGATGGCACCCAAGCCCAGCACCGCCGTGCCGTTGGTTATGACGCCGACCAGATTGCCGCGCGCGGTAAGGTTGCGGGCTTCGGCTGGATTTTTGACGATCGCTTCGCACACCATCGCGACACCGGGCGTGTAGGCTAGTGCCAAATCGCGCTGCGTGGCCAATGGTTTGGTGGCGGCAATTTCTATCTTGCCCGGCACGGGGTAACGGTGATATTCGAGAGCGGCCTCTTTGAGGTCATCCTGCGTTGCCATGCGAGCTCCAGACTCTAAGGATTTTTATGGCTTTATCGGTGCCATTCAGGTGCTTATTCTGCATTCAAGTTTAGCACGCGGCCATGACTAGGTTCCTGTCAGACCATGGACGCATGCCGTTGCGCAATGCGGTTTCACAGGGAAAGAGAAAAATAGCTTGATAAACAAAACTATATGACCAAGAATATCGCTATGAATAAACACTACACTAAAACAATACCTGTGGCTTGGAAGAACGTTTCACGATTGTTTGCGGCATTGGGAGACGAGCACCGCCAGCGTATCGTGCTCACTTTCGAGCCGGGTGAACGTTTGAATGTCGGTCAGATTGTCGATGTTTCAACGCTATCGCGGTCGGCCATCTCGCATCATTTAAAGATACTGCACGAAGCGGGTGTGTTGGGCCGCGAAAAGATTGGCAAGGAAGTGTATTTTTGGTTAAACAAAAAACAGGTACGGGAGTCGCTGCTGGCGGTGATGGAATACTTAAAAGCGCAATAATTTTTTTTGCTCTGGTATGTCGAAATATTTGGTTATAAAAAAAACGAGACTAGGTAAATGCCGCTTTGTTGGCCGTACTTGCTGCATGCCTGCTTGTTGAGCTTTTCCGACCCGGCTGGAAGCAGCCGAATCGGCGCGAATGGAAATATCGGGTGTTATTTCTCGCCTCATTTAAGTTGTGCGCTGTTTTGATGATTGGTGTGATTGTCAAAGCGTGGTGGCATCTGTAGTCGGTTTCTGACTGGGATGCCTAACATCCCGCGATTGGCTGAACGATGGCTTATGTTGCGGCGAGTTTCGTTTTTCACTGGTGGCTTTGTGCCCGTCACGAAAGTGTTTTCTGTGACGGGTTTTCCACTAATTGCACCACTGCCCTGGTCGGCTGGAGACCCTGACCGCTTTTTACAAATATCCAATCGAAGTCGCAGCCAGTTCGTTGTTGATTGCGACGCTCGTTTATCTGGTGCTTGGGCTTGATCTGCGCAGCGCAATTGTTGGTACATCTGAACACCAGTACGCCACAGGTGTTGGGGATTTTTTTCAGCGGCCTGAAATGCACCGTGTCCATCACCCGCCTGGCACAGAACACCTTAATTATTCGGATATTCCAGTAGGGGGCTATGCTTTTTGCGACATTTCAAAATCGCACTAGCTATAGCAGAAATTGTGGCCTTACGGTAATTCGCGAAGCGAGGCTGGGCTACATGACGCAGTTCCTTGATGTACACAAATAATTGAATCATGTCCCGTCACGTGGAGAAACCTATGAATAGAAGAAATTTTTCCGGATTGGAACTGCCGCTATCGCCCGAGCGGCGATGCCGGCATCACCTTTGCGCCTGGATGAAGGCACCAAATTATTCAACCCATGCGAAAAACTGGGCGACGCATTGTGCAATCATAATTTCATTTTTGGCTGGATTTGAAAATCTTAATGCCGGCGATGTCTGGGACTGCCATGTTCATCTAATGGGTTAAGGCGAGTCTGGCGGAGGCGCGTGGGTCGCACCGAAAATGCGGTACAAATGGAATTTTTGTGTGCACGCGCAGTATCGTTTCTAACTCAATACGGCTTGCGTCGATCCTGCGCTAAAGAATGCTGATCGCGCCTATCTCGTGAGACTGCGCGCTCTGATGACCGCTTTTCCTGTCGGCAATCGAGTAATGGTGATGGCATGCGACCACACTCATGACGAAGCAGATGGGCCGCAACTTGACCGCTCAACATTTTATATTCCCAATGTTTAAGCCTACGATATTGCGGCCGCAAATGGCTCCCGCATTGCCTGGGTGGCGTCGATTCATCCCTATCGCGTCGATGCGGCGGATGCTGTCTCCGAAGTCGTGAAGCGTGGGGCTTTAGCATTAAACTAGATACTGGCGGCAATGCGCATCGATCCCCCGTCTCCGCTGTGTAACCGCTTTTACGATGCAGTGGCGAAGCATGACCTGCCGCTGGATACGCATGGCGGTGAAGAAAAAGCGGTGGAGGGCGCAGCAGCCGGCGCTAGGCAACGTATTGAAATTGCGGCGTTCATTAGAGCGCGGTGTGCGGGCAGTAGTGGTGCATTGCGCACGTCCGGGGCTGAATATTGACATGGACAAAGGCATCGATGCTGGCGAAGTAGGGTGCTTTCAATTGTTCGCGCGCCTGATGGTGGAGCGCGAATTCGAGAGCAGCTTGTTCGTTGATGTTTCCGCGCTGCCGCAAACCAATCGATTCGCGTATCTTGAACGCATTTTGAAGTATCGCGAACGGGAGTGGCGATTGTTGAATGGTTCCAACTACCCATACCCGGCGTATTTATACTCTTTTCCATCGATTCACTGTTGGAAAGGAATTGGTTGAAGCCGGAAGTCGGCGAACATCTGAAGCGCGTCCGTGATGGCAATCCGCTGCTATTTTATTTCCTGCTTAAGCGCCGCCTGCAAATCGATGGCCTAAAATGCGGTCGCAAGACATTTAAAACAGCGCGCGTGTTTCGTCGCAAAAACTGAACATACAAAGGCAGAAGTTTATGTTGCAGGCAGGCCCCACCAGCCAATTTGGTCTCCTTTTCCAACGCCGCTTTGGGCCCTTTTTCTGGACACAATTTTTTGGCGCAGGTAACGACAATATTTTCAAATTTGCCTTCACCGTACTCGCGACGTTCCATGCCGCCGCGTGGGGCGGGCTCGATGCGAAATTTGCCGGGCCGATTATCGGCGGGCTGTTCATTCTGCCGTTCGTGTTGTTCTCAGCTACCTCCGGGCAACTCGCCGATAAATACGACAAGGCGGCGATTGCGCGGCTGGTAAAGAATTTGGAAATTGTTTTCATGCTGGTGATCGGCGCTGGTTTTGTCTGGCAGTTGCCAGTCGCGTTATACATTGGCGTATTTTTGATGGGCTGTCATTCGACCTTGTTTGGCCCCGCAAAGTTTGCGTATCTGCCGCAACACCTGCGTGAAGCCGAGCTGACGGGCGGCAATGGACTTGTCGAGATGGGCACCTTTGTGGCAATTTTGCTCGGCACCATGATCGGTGGGGCGCTGGTCGCCGTCCCCGGCGTGGGGCCGACCTATGTTGCGGCGGGATCAATTGTGATTGCCTTATTGGGGCGTGTCGCGGCGGGATTTATTCCTGCCTCGCCGCCACCTGCGCCCGAATTAAAAATAAACTGGAATCCATTTTCTGAAACCTGGGCAAATCTAAAAATCGCCAACAAGAATCGGGTGGTATTTTTGTCGATGATTGGTATTTCGTGGTTATGGTTTTTTGGCGCTATTTTTCTCACTTCATTTACAGGATTCGCAAAAGACGTACTTTTTGGCAACGAGCAAGTGGTAACGCTGTTGCTGGCGACGTTTTCGGTGGGAATTGGCTTCGGCTCGGTGTTGTGTGAAAAAATGTCCGGTCATCGCGTTGAAATTGGTCTGGTGCCATTCGGCGCCATCGGCATGACCGTGTTTGCGGTCGACTTGTATTTTGCGTCAAACGGGCTGCCGGCGGGGCCTCTGATCGGCGCTGCCGACTTTATCAGCGTTGGAGAAAACTGGCGCATCATGGCCGACTTGTTTTTGCTGGCAATGTTCGCGGGCTTCTACAGCGTGCCACTTTATTCGCTGATGCAGTCGCGTACCGACAAGCAATTTCGAGCTCGCATCATCGCGGCCAACAATATTCTCAACGCCCTGTTCATGGTGGTGGCATCCCTCATGGCCACCGGGCTGCTGCAAGCGGGTCTTACGCTGCCGCAGTTATATCTGGTGGTCGGCATCATGAACGCGGCGGTTGCCATGTTCATTTTCAAACTGGTGCCGGAATTTCTGATGCGTTTCATTATCTGGATGCTCATTCATACTTTTTACCGTGTTGACAAAGAGGGCTTGGAAAATATTCCTGCAGAAGGACCGTGCGTGCTGGTTTGCAATCACGTGAGCTTTGTTGATGCGCTGGTGATCGCCGGCTGCATCCAGCGCCCGGTACGGTTTGTGATGGACCACCGCATTTTTAACATACCGGTGTTGAATTTTGTATTTCGCACTGCAGGCACAATTCCCATTGCCAGCGCCAAGGAAAACCCGGGCATGCTCGAAAAAGCCTACGCGCGCATCGACAACTATCTCAAAGATGGTGAGGTCGTATGTATTTTTCCAGAAGGGCGCATTACCGATAACGGCGACCTTTACCCGTTCAAAAAAGGCATCATCCGCATCATTGAACGGACACCGGTACCGGTCATTCCCATGGCACTGCGCGGATTATGGGGCAGTTTTTTTTCGCGTTGGGGAGGAGACGCGATGCGATATCCCCGCGGTTTTTTTTCGCGTATTGCGTTGGTGATTGATAGGGCATGGCAGCCTTCTGCGGTGACACCAGAGCGATTACAGGCGCAAGTCGCCGCGCTGCGAGGAAATTGGAAGTGATAATGCTGAAGCTTCCATCAACTCTATTATTTCTGCCATATTGGGGCGCACCGCATCATATTTAAAAAATGACGCTAGCAACGGCGCGTTTCACCGGCATAAAAAGCTTGAAAAAGCCCGTGGATGCTCGATTTAGGTCGACTTAATATTGAGTAATGGAGCTTACACACCCGCAATATTCATTTCGCAGCGCTGTCTCCGCTGCTGCAAAATGCCCGGCGGTGCCATTCGATTCGTTCAGTGCCTCTCGTTGCTTTTCAATTTGCGGGGTGAAAAATACTCCAAACCTGCTCTTTGCCCACAGGGTGGGTTTCGATTACCCGAGCACGACCCCTCCCCAAAAACGCCTGTTGCGGCGTGACGGCGCCGCACTACGCTGCCAAGCCAACACCGGCAGCGAGCGCAGCCGGGCGCTGCAATGAGTAAATGTTACCGATCGCATCATGGCGGCACGTTGAACTGTGGCGCGTGAAGGTGCTGCAGCTAATCACACGCGCCGGCGAGTTGATGGTGATTTGGTGTCTACGCATACTTCCTGCGCCGCAGCGCCTGCCAACAAACGAATCAAAAACTAGTCGCCAGGAAAATTCATTTGGCCAGCAAGTAGAGCGCGAGTCCGAACGCAATAATTGCAAGCGCCACAACCACGGCGATGTGAATCATCGTGTTGTTCCCGGCAGCGCCGCGCAGCGCACTCAATTTCATGGTCGATGTGTCCGACGCAACATTCGCTGGTCGCGAAAGCGCCGGAGCGATGTATGGCAATTCGGTTGACAAGGGCGGGGAGGAGGGCGCATCGGCAGGCCATGTACGTGTCGCTGTGGTTTCGGGAGGCGTTGCAAGCGGGCCGGTAATCGCCCCTTTATAGGCGCGCATTTTCCTGGTGTCCGAGATGTATTGATCAAATTCAACGGTTTGATTTGTCATTGCCGCAAGTTTAAGCGTGGCATCGAATGAGTCAAACGTCTTGGCGATCTTGAGCGGCTTTGTTTGGTCGGCCAATTCGTCTTTTTTCTGGTAACGCCCGACGCCAAGGGCTTCCGGCGAAATGGCGGTTTTAGTTGCCGGTAAATTGGCGGCGACTATCTTGCCGCTCGGCTGTCTCGCTATCAACAGGCGTTTAACTTCGTTCAAATCGCTGGCAAATTCGCGCATGGTCTGATAGCGCTCATCACAAGTTTTGGCGAGTGCCTTGATGATAATGAGGTCGAGCATTGCGGGTACCCGCTCATTAGTGGAAGACGGTGGAGGCGGCTGTGTGTTGACCGTTGCGTACATGATGGCATTGACGTTATCGCCATCAAATGGCGGCGTTCCGGTGAGGGCTTCGTGCAGTACCACACCGAGTGAAAAAATATCGGTGCGATGGTCTAGTGTTCTACCAATGACCTGTTCGGGTGACATGTAGCGCGGGCTACCGAGAATCAGGCCGGTCATTGTTTTCACAGCGGAAGACGGCATGCGCGCGATTCCAAAGTCGGTAATCTTGGCGAAGCCACCCCGGACGATCATGATATTGGATGGTTTCACGTCACGATGGATAATGTCATTTTCGTGCGCAAACCCCAGCCCTTGTGCAATTTGTGCAATCCAGTCGACCGTTGTTACCACCTCCGGCACTTCATTTCCGTCGGCGAGGATGTCTTTGAGTTCGCTGCCTTCAAGATATTCCATGGCCATGTAAGCCATATTCTCGTTGCGGCCTACGTCATAAATGGTCACAATATTCGGGTGGTTGAGACGCCCCGCGGCTTTGATTTCCTGCCGGAAACGGGCTTCGAATTCCTCGGTCTCGTCGCGGCTCAGGTTGATATTCACTGTTTTGATCGCAACAATGCGGTCGATCATCGGATCAACTGCCTTATAAACCACGCCCATCGCGCCCTGCCCGATGATGCTGAGAATTTTGTAGCGACCGAGTGTTTCAATCATTATTTTTTGGGCGACACAGATTTTTGTTTGGCCTTCGCCGCGCGGAAGGAAGGTCCCCAGGAAGGATGCCCAGCTTCGGCGGGCTCTAGTTCGAAGTTAGCATTAAGCTTGAAAATCGGATCAAACGCTGCTCGGCATAAAGTCATGCGATTGGTCAGGCAGTAGCTAAACGCGATCATCTTGTGCGCGGTAACCTGGTCAGCGCTGGTCAAAACTTCCTTGAGCGCATCTTGGAAATTCTTGATCGCCTTGTTGTAGTCAGCGTCTTCGTATGCCTTCATTCCTTCCGCCTTCAAATGCTCTCCGGCTGACTGTCCTTTGGTCGCCGTAATCGGCGGCGCCCGACCAGACCGTCGCAGTTCAATCTCGGTTTGCGCCAAACGGTGAATCGGACCCCAAGTTGGATGCCCGGCTTCAGCTGGCGAAAGGTCGAACTTGGGGTCGAGTGCGATAACTTTCTCAAACTCCTCTTTACAGTTGGCTTCGCGGCCGCTGAGGCAATGAATAAAAGCCATATGTTTTCTGGCGACCAGCTGCTCAGCCAAGGTGAGTTGGCCACTATCGAGGGCCAGCAGGAAGTTCTGGAAAGCTTCATCAAAATTGCCAGAGTCGTATTTCTTCAAACCTTCGTTCAAATTGATTTGAGCGCGTTCCAGTCGTTGTTGCTTGGTGGTTTCTTCCGCAGTCGGCAGCGCCGGTTTTAGCTGCGGTACAGCACAGCCTGCCAATATATAAATCAACGCAACATACACGGCAGGTCCAACCCAGCATCTGGCGGAGCTACTGAACTTTCGTGGTAACGAGCAGATCATGTGGTGAACTCGGATTCGATTCTAGAGTGCTATTGGTAACTGCCGGCTACTGAAATTTATACTTCACGCTGACATCTTCTTTGGCCTTGACTTCAATACTGGTCACATAGGGCGCAAATACGCCGTTTTTAACTTCAATTTTGTATTTGCCCGCTGCCAATTTAATCTGTTTTACGGGGGGTGAATTGCCGATCGAACGACCATTGACAAATACTTGGCCCCAAGGATCGATGCGCAGCCGGACAGTACCCTGGTCGGCCAATTTGATTGCAGCCGCTTTTGCTGTTTCTGCTGTGCTGTCCCTGGTGGTAGTGGCTTTGGCTACCTTGTCTTCGTCAATAGTCTTGGGCGACAAAACCGGTGGCCCAACCGGCAATATAGTTGCGGTTTGAGCTACTGCGGCGGTTATTGTGGCTGCCCGCTCTGCCGATCTGGCACTGTCTGGCGCCGCGTTGGTGTTGGCTATCGGGACCGCGGGGGCCAGCGCTTGGCGCGCAGTTTGGGACGTGTTTGAAGCCCCGGGTAATTCGACTTTCGCAGGATCCGGCGTTCTTTTCATCCAGGCGGCGACGATCAGCGCCAGCACCAGTGCTGCCAGAATGCTACCGGCAATCGTAAGCTTTTCGCGATCCTGGAGGAATGGCAGCGCGCCGCCATCTTCAGTCGCGTTCGCCATCTCAGCCTGCGACTGGGTTGCCGTTGTGGACCTGTTGTCGTTTTGCGATCTTATTTTAGGACTGGTCGACGCAGCCCGATTGGCCAGTCCGGCTCTAGCTTGATTGAAGGCAGCGACAGACTCACCGACGACATATATTTCATGCTCGCGAACGTGTTTGTCGGTGCGTGAACCTTCGTATTTAAAGAGCTTGGCATATTCATCCGAAATAACCGACACCACATCAAAGTACGACCGCGACACAACAATCTGGCCCGGGCGCGCGAAGGTCATGATGCGTTGCGCAACATTGATGCCGTCACCCACAATGTTGGGGTGCCCATTGATGTCGCGCAATAACTTAACGGGGCCAAGGTTGATGCCGATACGCACCGAAAGATCGCCCTGTGGACCGATATCAATGTCTTCCTGAACGGCGTTGTCGGGCAATCCGAGATTGGCATAGGTACGCTGCAAAAAATCCCGCATGTGCATGCTGACAAAAAGTGCGTCTTCAGGATCGCCCAGAAAACTCATCGCAGCGCCATCGCCCGTATCCAGAATGATGCGTTGTTCAAGCGCAATGTCTTTCAAACAATCGGCAAGTATCGACGTGAAGCGATCTTTAAGCACGATTTGCTCTGAGACCGATTTTTTTGAATAGCCGACAATATCGGCGAATACGACACTGCCAATGAACGTGCGGTTTCCCTGATCGAGCATATTACTCACGGTAGAAAGCTTGGTCCTATAGTTAAGTTAGCGCGACGACGTTGGATAAAGTCTGGAAATTATTATTTATTTCCGTATGTTACCGAAATCCCAGCTGGATTCGGAACTTATCGCGTGATAACGCTTGGCACAATCAGGGGATGAATGGCTAATCAGCGGCGCAGTTCAACAGCGAGCCGGTAAGGGGCGCACTATTAGTGCCAGCCAAATATAGAAAATATCGTGCCATCGATTCCATCGGGCGCAGCTGGGATGCGAGTTCGCCTGGATGGCTCTTACTGCGCATCGGGGCGGCAACCGCTCCCGGGAGACACAGGTTAAAACGCACCTTGTCGTCTAAATCCATTTCGTCTGCCCAGATGGCTGTAACAATGGCCAAAGCGTTTTTAGTAGCGGAAAATGCGCCCCAGTATGCTTTGGGCTCCAATGCGTGGGTTTCTGTGAGAAAGATTACCGACGCATCTGGTGCGCGTTTGAGCAGCGGCAAGCAAGCTTTGGTTAGCGCGGAGGGCACGGTTAAATTGATACGCGTGTGCTGTTCCCACATGGCGAGGTCGTGCAAGGCGAGCGGCATGCAAGAGACAAAGTGACTCGCGTTATGAAACAGGATGTCGAGGCGCCCGAAAGTGGTGTGAATCGATTGCGCAAAGGCGTCCAGTTCAGTTTGCGTGGTTTTTAGATAATCCATCGGCATGATTGCCGGCTGGGGATATCCAAGCGCGACAATTTCATCGTAAAGCATCTCCAATTTTGGCACGTTGCGGCCATGCAAAATAACGCTCGCGCCGTGATGCGCAAAAGACAATGCAGCGACTTTCCCCAAGCCCTGACCCGCGCCGGTCACGAGCGCCACCCTGTCTTTGAGTAAATCAGGCGCAGGCTTGTAGTCAGGGGGCAAAGTCGCGGATGCGAGTTTCATTTGATGCATGCCAGGTATGAATGATGCGAATCGATCGGAGAAACTTCACGCGCCGCACATGCAATGGACGCATTTGCCGCACCGATGCCACTGCGAACTGCGCCTTCAAGGGTCGCCGGATAATCACCTGCCACGTAATCACCGGCGCGGAAGACGCGCGGATAGCAGGTGCTCGCGGTAGGACGCGCGGCGTGTGGCGTGCACGCGAAGGTAGCAAAATTTTCGGTAATTACCTTTTGCCAGACGGCGGGTGGCAGATTCGGAAT
>JAYVKG010000241.1:0-6378 GCA_043768625.1 Betaproteobacteria bacterium | reverse complement strand
CGACCAGCATAATTACAGCCGCCGCTTTACGCTCGATAATCTCGACATTCGCGGACAAGTGGTTCGTCTCACGGATGTCTGGCGCGACATGCACGACCAACGGCACTATCCCGCCAACATACGCCAGTTCCTCGGCGAGCTAGCCTGCGTTGCCGTGCTGATCGGCGCAGGTTTGAAGCGATCCGGGCGTGCAGCCTTGCAAATTCAACGCAAGCGCCAAGTAAGCGACACTGGCGTGGAAACGTTCAGCGGACCACTCGCTGTACTCGATTGCACCGAGGCGTTGGGATTGCGCGGCATGTGTGCCGCCGCGCCTTCGGCGAATTTGGCGCGTAGCATCGCCACATTTTCCGAGTGGGTCGAAGATTGCACGCTCGCGATGACACTTACTTACAACGGCACTACGCAGGTTTACCAAAGTATCGTACCGGTATCAGGTTTGAGCGTTGCGGAATGTTTTGAGCATTACTTCGATTTATCCGAGCAGCTGCCCACGCACCTGTGGCTCGCTGCAAATGAAACAGGTGCCGGTGCGTTACTGCTGCAAAAATTGCCCGGGGCCGACGAAAAGGACGCGGACGGCTGGGCGCGCGTTGAACAACTCGCTGCCTCGGTACGGGAGGCAGAATTGATTACCTTGCCGGCAGAGCAATTGCTGGCACGCCTGTTCAGCGAGGAAGACGTGCGCGTCTATGAGGCCAAGCCAGTTACTTATGCATGCAAGCGCGACGTGCAAAAAGTGGAAGCGATGCTGCGTTCGCTGGGCCGCGCCGAGGTGGAAGCGACGCTGGCGGCGCTTGGTGTCGTTGAAGTGAAAGACGACATCTGCAATCAGGTTTACCGCTTCGATGAAGTGGCGATAAAACGATTGTTTGGCCAGTCAAAGTAGCGCGACACTGCCACTGGCGCGGCGTCGCGAAGACAAATGCCAAAAAAGCCCCGCCAGTGGCGGGCCTTTACAAATTCAATACGAAATTTAGTCGGCTTTATCGACCGTGATGGCCGCGGTAGCCAACGTGCCCACCATAGCCGCGATTCCTGCCATATCCTCCGTACCCACGGTAGCCATAATAACCACCATAACCTCCAAAGCCACGAGAAAGTCCAATGGACAGCCCCAGCGCCGGCAGGTACGGCGCGCCATAGTAGCCGTAGTAAGACGGATAGTAATACGGGCTCGGCGCGTAATAGCCCGATCCGACATACACCTGATCCACATAACGCGGCTCCGACGACACCGTTTCGCTATAACTGCGGTCGCGATCTGCGTCCCAGCCTTCAGTGCTGCGCACGACACGATAGGGTCTATCACGATCCGCATCCCAGCGTTCCTCGACAATTGTCTCGGTAACGGCATTGGCTGGCGCAGCGGATAGCTGCGTCGCTCTAGTTGGCGTAATTTGCAGGCTCACGGTAGCGCCCGGATCCTGTGCCAACTGCGTCGTGTACTGCTTCCCGGCATATTCATAGACCACCTTATAACCGATGGTGCGGGTTTCAAAATTTGTCACGCTGCGGCAGGCGTCGCGCTGTCCTGCGTCCGGCGCACATTGTCGTTGCTGTACGCCCACCTCGCGCGTCACCGGCGTGCTGGAAAGTACCTTACCCACTTCTTGCGCTTGAGCCAGCCCGGATGCAAGAGCCAATCCAGAAATTACCAAGAGCTTTTTCATGATCAACACCTCGTATTTTACGTTTTCCGCCTAAACAGACGACACTGCCAACATAGACATTACACCCTTTGAACGGTTCAAGTATTTTCGAACTGTTACAACCTGGCGCGCCTGGCACTTTTGTCGGCCTGCCATAGCTGGTTTCACGGCCGCTGACAGGCTTTAGGTAGACCGGACGCGAATGTTGGCCCGGCCCCGGCAGTTTTAAATAGACGACATGCAAGGCCGTACGTTCAGGCCGACATCGGTAGATAATCACATGCTAATTAACACTGAGACGTCCATGACTTCCTCCCTTGCGACCCCTTTAAATAATGCAGAAATATCCCATCTGGAGACGTTGCTCGCGTCGCCCACTTTCAAGCAGCAGGCGATGGGGCTGGATGAGATTCAGGGTTTTCTTTGTGCGGTCATCAGCGGTCCTGGATTGGTGAAGTCCGAGCAATGGCTGCCTGCTGTCCTCGGCAGTCCAGACTATGAAAGCGCCGAGCAGGCGCAGGCGGTGAAAGAGTTATTGTTGCGCTTTCATGCCGAAATCGTGATCGATTTGCGTGCAGGCGAATCGCTGGGTTTGGTGCTCAATCTTGCCGACTCGTCCGACCCAGCCGCCGAGGGAGAGTACGATTACAGCGCATGGTGCCAAGCCTATCTGGATGGTGTGGAGTCTTCTGTTTTGCCTTGGATCGAGGCAGGCGATGAAAGTGAGATCAACGAGCTTTTGTTCGCGATCAGCCTGCTGGCCGGCGAGATCGATGCAAAGGCACTCAAGAAAATCAAGCCGCGCGAGATGGCTGATTTGCTGAAGGAGTGTCGCGACGACCTGCCGATGCTAGCGGTCGATATTTATCAGTATTTTCAGTCGCTGCGCGACCGTCCGAAAGTAACGGCTAGGCACCCTGGTTCCGCGGCGGTGGCAGCGGATTCGTCAAAAAAGAAATTGCATTGACTTGACAACGGTCGCGCGGCAGCCACCGGGCCGCCAACCGCAGCCAGGATTCCAGCGTGCGTCGTAGGTAGTCACATTGCGAGCAGTGAAATGACGCAAAAAATGGCGTGAAATTTTGATGAAGGCCGGTGAAATGCTGCTCAGTGGTGCCCAGATTTTTAACACCCCGAAAACCATCACTCGGTGAAAAAGCCCACCCACACCCTTGAAACTTCCGAAGAAGCGGGCGTGCGTATGCTGCATTTCGGCTCAGAGTGGATACAGGGCGCGATGCGCCTCGCGCGACCCTATGCGCTGGAATTGGAATACACCCGCGAGATGGTGGCGTGTTTATTACTGCGGCCCGATAGCGATTGGCCGAAGCGGGTATTACAGGTCGGACTCGGTGCCGGTTCGCTTGCCAAATTCTGGTACCGTTATCGGCCCGCGACCAAACAGACTATCGTCGAGATTAACCCGGCGGTGGTTTTCATGGCGCAGCAATCGTTCAGGCTGCCGTCAAATGAAGCGCGCATCAAAATTCAGATTGGTGATGGCGTGCTGTGGATGCACGAGGACAGTCGCGAAACATTCGATTGCATCATGGTCGATGGCTATGATCACAACGCGCGCTTTGGTGCGCTCGGTACTGAGGCGTTCTATCGCGACTGTCGTCGCCGTCTAAACAAATGCGGACTGCTGGTGTTGAATCTGTTCGGACGCACGCATGGCTATAAAAAACAAATCGAGAATTTGCGCGCGGCATTTGACGGCCGTGTGTTGGCGCTGGCACCAGTTGAAGGCGGCAATGCAATTGTCTTTGCGGTAAGCGGCGAACGCGTGGCGCTGGAAATGGCGGTGCTGCGAGCGGATGCCAAGCGCCTGTCAGAAGAAACCGGCATCAAATTTACCGGCACGCTCGTGCGCATTGATCAGGCTATTGCGGGGATGATGTCGCAGTTGGTACGCAAGCGCGGCGGGCCGCTGATGTTGTAAATTTTCTACGCTCATGTTGCCCAGCTACTGCATGCCATGCGCTGTAGAAAGTCAGTCAGTTGGCCGGACCAGGCCAGCAGCAAGCACATGATCGGCGCCAACCTTAGTCTACAGACGACGGCGAAAAACGCCGCACCAGGAAAATCCGGCTCTTTTCCCGGCTTACTGGCTACCGCTGATCTTCAGCAGATTATTTATTTTTGACACTCCGACAATGTGACGCGAGATTCCTTCGGCGCGCTGTCTACGTATTTCGGTAGACACTTCTCCTTTCAAGGTCACTTCACCCTTGACGGTGTTAACCTCAATTCCCAACGCGCTTAGGCCTGGGTCCTTCAGCAGGTCGGCCTTGATCGACGCTGTGATCGCCGAGTCCTCGGCGATGGTACCGACCTGGTCAACTTTGCTAAATACGGCAGTGCCTGCCTTATCGATCGCAGCACCCGTGGTAGTGGATATCGATTCACTGGCGCTAACCACGGCCGCACCAGCCAGATCAACCTTCTTGACTATTTTGTCGCCTGTGTCAGCGATTTTGGCGTTGGTCTTGTCGATCGCATTATCGAGCTTCTGCCCGACTGTTTGTCCCGAATCGGTGTATTTGCTACAACCTGCGGTGATCAGCACGACACTGAAAATAAGCGCAACCACAAACGAACAATGGGGCGGGACTAAAATTTTCACTGTGTACTCCTAGCGTTACTTGCCGAAATTATCGGCAGAAATGGCGCGAAAATCATCACCCCGTTGCTGATTGGTGCGTAGGATAATTCTTACAAAATGTCCGTAGGCGTTCGTCTGACAGACGATTGCGACCGGCGCTTATGGAGCGAATCGGGCCATAGTAGCAATATGTAGGCGCAAGTATTCAACACCACATATTAATCACCCATTTAGGAGAGTTCACATGAAAAAAATTATTCTCACATTAGCGGCACTGTGCAGTGTTGCCGTTTTCACCACCGGCTGTAATACCATCGAAGGCGCGGGCAAAGACATTGAGCGCACCGGCGAAAAAATCGAAAACAGCGCGCAGAGAAATAAATAGTTTTTTTGAGCTTCAGTACGCTATAGAAAGGGCCGCGCAACGCGCGGCCCTTTTTTATCTATTGATACTGACAGCGCATAAAAAAGCGGGCCACGAGGACCCGCCGAATGTGTAGCCTGTAACGGCCTCACAAGGATTCAGGATTAATCATTACATGTTAAAACGGGCTTTTGCTTCTGTTACGCAGGTGTCTTTTGCGGCACCGCTAAATGCCTCGCACTTCTCGGTCGCAACCTTGTAATTGGCTTTACGTTTTTCATCTGAGGCGTCACTACGGGCTTCGCTAACTTTGGTGCCAGCTTTGGCATCTGCTTTGGCGCGAACTTCTACAGCCTTGGCTTCCTTAATACAGACATCTTTGTCGTTGCCTGCCTTGGCACCGCATTTAGCTTTAGCCAAATCATATTCCGCGCCGGCTACGTCTTTCTGTCCATCATAGCGTTCCTTGGCGGTATTCTTGTAGTCGCTGTCGGCTTTGGCCTTGGCGGAGGCTTTGACTACTTTAGCCTCGGCGACGCAAACGTCTTTAGCATTGCCTGCCAGCGGCGAGCACGCTGCTTTCGCGGTTTTGTAAGACATGTCCGCCTCTTTGATGGCGGTCTTATGTTCAGCTTTGGTGATGGCGGCGAATGCACTGATGCTGCTTGCGCAAAAAGCGGCAGCGAGCAGAGCGGCATTAATCGGTTTCATGTTCATGAGTATTCCTTTATGAGTGAGATGGTGGTTCGATTTGAAGCGGTAAAACAATAAGCTTTAAGACAGCGTATATCGCATTGGGCGTCACCGGCTGCCTAGGCTGGCGGCGGGCTCAGTATTTCAATAATTAATATTTAGACGGCCGTTCAAGCTGCGGGGAACCATTGTTTTTCTCCCAATTACCAAGCTCTTCTTCGGCGCGCTCTTTGGTGTAGCCGTATTGCTCCTGGATTTTTCCTGCGAGCTGATCACGTTTGCCAGCGATAACGTCAAGCTGATCATCGGTAAGCTTGCCCCAATGCTGTTTTACTTTGCCCTTCATTTGTGTCCAGTTACCCTCTATTTGATCCCAATTCATCGCAAATTCCTTTTGCAGATTTAATGCAGGGCGATTACCCATGGTGAGTCGGGCGATCGCCATGGGTGCAGATAAGGCGCAACCTACTGCATACTACTTTGGCGATCGTCACTTCAATTTATCCGCGGAATACCCGCCCACCTTCGATGCGTACCCGGTCACCGTTGGCGAAATCCCGAGGATTATCCTGGGTGTAGGTTACCCGTGCGCCGTTGTCCAAGCGCACGCGCACTTCGATTCTCTCGCCGGTGTTGCGGTTTTTCTCAACTTCATTGCCAATCAGCGCGCCGCCTGCAGCGCCGACAACAGTGGCGGCGGTGTTGCCACGGCCACTGCCTACCTGGTGGCCTAATACGCCGCCGATAATGCCGCCAACAAGGGCACCGCCGCCGGAGGTTCCGCGTTGGCCTTCCACGAACGAAATGCCTTCCACGTAACCATACTGAACGCGTGCCGAATCCTCGATATAAACCGGCTGGCTGTCGCTTCGCGTGGCGCATCCACCGAGCAATAGCGTTGATGCAACGGCAGCAGAAATAATGAGTTGTTTCATGTAGAACTTTCCTTCTTGGTGTGTAATCAATTAAATGGGCGGTCTGAAGTTTGAGACTTGCTTTTTACCGAGGCTTGGTCAAGGCATCCGCAACGCCCGGCTTGTCTTCAATGTAGTTACTTGCCTGCC
>JAYVKG010000240.1:0-6464 GCA_043768625.1 Betaproteobacteria bacterium | reverse complement strand
TTCTCCTGCATGACCACCGCGTCGCAGCCTGCCGGCACCACGCCACCGGTAAATATGCGCACGCACTGACCCTTGCCGATGTCGCCTGCAAACGGCTTTCCCGCGAAGCTGGTGCCGATTTCGGTGAACGCAGCGGATGGATTCCCGGCCCAGTCGTCGAAGCGCAGAGCCCAGCCATCCATCGCCGAGTTCACGTGGGCCGGCACGTTTACCGGTGACACGATGTCTTCGCTCAGTACTCGGCCCAATGCGCTGCGGATTGGCAGGCGCGCGCTGCCCTTCACCGGCGACAGAAAAGTATGGATAAAAGCACGCGCGCTGGCGACCGGCATTGAATTGGGGTCGTAATCGTCGGCGCACGAGGCTTGGGTAATAGTCAGTGTTGTATTCATGTATGGCAAAGTTCAGCGGAACCTGAATGGGACGGTTTATTCATGCCTGATTCTACCGGTTTGAAGCTGGCTGGCTATTTCGGTTGTTCGAGCGACTTGAGTTCTTCCACTGTATTGATATTTGAAAAAGCCGCAGCTTTATCATCGAATTGAACTTCCACCACGGCTAGCGATGCGTACCACTTATCAATTTTGCGCTGGCCACTCGCCAGAAACGTTTGTAGATGCGGCGCGAGGTCAGTCTTTACCAGACAGAACACCGGATGTACCTGGTCGAATGTTTTGGCCACTGCAAGATCGGCGTCGGCTTTTTGCATGGCGTAAAGCAGCCGCGCAACCAGGTCGAGCGGCAGAAATGGCGAATCGCATGGCACCGTCACCACCAGCGGATGCGCCGCGTTTGTCATGCCGATATGCAGACCTGCAAGCGGTCCTGCGAAACCATCGATGGCATCGGCAATCACGCGGTAGCCAAACGCTTCGTACTGGCTGCTGTTGCGGTTGGCGTTGATGAAAATTTCATCCACCTGCGGCTGGAATTGCGCAAGCACATGCTCGACCATTGGCCGGGAATTAAACAGTTGCAAGCCTTTGTCGACGCTGCCCATGCGAGAGCCGCGACCACCTGCGAGGATGATGCCGGTAATTTTGTCGGTCATTAAATTTTCTGCGTCAGCGCTGGATCGATGGGATTTTCACCAGCCGATCTGCGCCGGTGAACAATAAATAATGCTTGTTTACCGCGCGGCCAATCATGGTGATGCCGGTTTTTTGTGCGATCTCGTAACCCATTTGCGTAAGTCCTGAACGGGATACCAAAAATGGGATCCCCATCTGCGCGGCCTTGATCACCATCTCGCTGGTGAGGCGACCGGTTGTGTAAAAAATCTTGTCGTTGCCATCGACGCCTTCCAGCCACATCCAGCCGGCGATGGCGTCCACGGCGTTGTGGCGGCCTACATCTTCGACGAACGTGAGAATTTGCGAACCCCGCGCCAACGCACAGCCATGCACCGCCCCCGCCTGCTTGTAGATCGACTCGTAAAGCCGCACGTTGTTCAGAAGTGCATAGAGTGTCTCTTCGGCAAGGCGCGCTTCTGGTGGCAGCTTCACATTTTCCAGATCCGCCATCAAATCTCCAAACACCGTACCTTCTCCGCAGCCGGTGGTCTTGGTGCGCTTGGCCATTTTCTCATCGAGATTTTTCAGGCCATTGCGGGTGGTAACCGAACAAGCGTTCACCTCCCAATCCACTTGCACCGATACGATTTCCGCGATCGATTCCAGCAAACGCTGATTTCGCAGGTAACCGATCACCAGCGCCTCTGGCGCTGCGCCAAGCGTCATGATTGTAAGGATTTCGCGCTTATCGACGTAGATCGTCAGCGGATGTTCCCCCGCGATCGGTGTCGGTTGCACGATGCCGTGCTCATCGATGGCGTCGACCGTAAATGTCGAGGGGCGCGCGGCGTTGGAGAGGGTGGGGCGGTAGGACATTATCTGGCAAGCTGGTTACAAAAGTCTGATGTGGACGCGTCGTCCGGCGCATAAAAATGCCGGCCAACCGATCGGGTAATGGTGGTTGATTATCTAACCGCCTCCCGCAGCCACACAATCAACGGATACAAATCCTCAAATTGATCGCCGATGGTTTTGGCCAGATTCTTTGACAGTTTTTTCTGCAGACTCGCCTCGACAAAGGCAAAAAAATGACGATTCTTAATGACTTCAATATGCGGATGGTTGGCGGGTAAATGCTGGTACCCTTTGGGTGGCCGCTGCATCCGGTCTTCCTCGGATAGGCCGCCAAAAGTCTTGATCAACGCCTTATTTTTGAGCAGTGCATTTAGCAGGGCTGGTTCACCGATGATGAAATGGCGAATTTTTTGCAGCGCCTCAGGATCGGGCATGTAGATGCCACCGCCGACGCCGAGCACGCCTTTCTCGCTGATTTGAAAATAGTAGGAAGGCCGCGATTTGTCGGTGGTCCTGCCGCCGATGACGCCGGAGAAATGTGTTTTGTACGGGACTTTGTTTTTTGAAAAGCGCACATCGCGATAAATACGGAACATGCACTTCTTAGGGTCAACCTGCTCGATATCTTTATCGAATTTAGCCACCCGCTGAACGATCTCGGCCACCAACTCGGCGAATTCTTCGCGAAGGATGTCGTATGAGGGTTTATTGTGAAGGAACCACGGCCGATTGTTGTTTTCGGCGAGGCCTTCCAGGAACTGCAGCAGGGCGGGGATGTGCATTAATTGGATTCGCGAAGTTCAGTTTCAAGGTAAGCGCGCGACAATGTCGGCTTTTACGTGCAGGCTCAGCGGTGGCTCGCCGTCTTCGCCTGGAATTTGTATCGCAATCGTTTCACCAGGCATTTGTTTGGTCTCCACGGCCAAGCTGCGGGTTCGGAAGCTACCACCCGCACTCGACACCGAGTATTTCACTTGAAAGCTGGTCAATACCTCACCAGTCGGCGCCAGCGTCGGCAAGGCATCGATACTCCAGCCATCGGCGACCGCCAGCTCCGTGCCGGCAGCGGCTGTACCAATCCTGAGGCTGGCGCGTTTTCCTGCCGTTACCGACAATTTGGGCGAGCCAACGAGCATCTCACCTTCCTTTACTTCCATGGTAAGTAATAAAGTCGGCTGCCGATCTGCTGCACTGACGAGTGAATTCAAAGACACCAGCAAAATACCCAGCGCTGTTTGCCACAACGTTTTCATCACGATTTTTCCCTTGTTCTGGTTAACAGCGCGAAATGGCTATCCGCCAATAAAACTCATCTCAACCTTGCGCGCCTTGGCCGAAGCCGCCGTGCGGATTTCCGAGTAATGATCGGCCCGATGTTGCCATATTGCGGCGAAGGCTTCGGTGATTGCCAAGTCTGCACCTTTTTCATCACCACCGCGCAACAGGCTTCTAATGTCAAAGCCTTTCTCCGCAAACAGGCAGGTAAAAATCTGTCCGTCTGTAGAAAGCCGGGCACGCGTGCAGCTTGCGCAAAATGCCTGCGTGACGCTGGCGATCACCCCGACCTCGCCCGATCCATCTGCGTATTGCCATCGTTCCGCAACTTCACCCGGATAGTTGGCTTTTGCTGCGACCAGCGGAAACGCTGCATTGATGCGGCGCACCACTTCCGTCGACGGGATGACATCGTCCATCCGCCAGCCGTTAGTGGCACCCACGTCCATGAACTCGATGAATCGTACGACATGGCCGGAGCCTTTAAAGTGTCGCGCCATATCAACAATTTGGTGATCGTTCACGCCACGCTTGACCACCATATTGATCTTGATCGGTGCCAAGCCGATGGCCGATGCGGCATCAATCGCTTCAAGCACTTTGCCGACCGGGAAGTCGACATCGTTCATCGCGCGAAACGTTGCATCGTCTAGCGAGTCAATGCTCACGGTCACACGTTTCAAGCCGCTGTCTTTGAGACTTTGCGCTTTGGCTTTGAGGGCGCTGCCGTTGGTGGTGAGCGTGAGGTCCACGTCCGGCAGTTCGGTTGAGAGCATTTCAACGAGACGCTCAATGCCTTTGCGCAGCAGCGGTTCGCCACCGGTCAGGCGAATTTTTTCAACACCTAGCCCATGCGACAGTTTTGCCACCCGCACGATTTCCTCGAACGTCAACAGGGCCGCATGCGGCAGAAATTCATAGTCGGGGCGAAATACTTCCTTTGGCATGCAATAGGTGCAGCGGAAATTACAGCGATCGGTGACCGAGATCCGCAAATCGCGCAGTCGTCGGCCCCGGGTGTCGGTGAGGGCGGCGGCGTTGACCGCACCCAGCAACGCCGGGATCGGGAGCGAGCGGAAATTGGCAATCGGGATAATGCTGAAGGTGTCACGTAAGCTCATGGCGACAGGATAACGGAATTACGGCATAACTTGGTTGTCAACAGCAGTGTTGTGAGAAACTCACTCTGTATAAATCGCTGGTTATTTTTACTGGACAAGCGTTGGAAAAATTGACGTTCGCAATTTCGGTCGTGATGGAGCGCATCGCCATCGATAACCGCTGGCAAAGTGAAAAGTGGCAATTGGCCGGTGTGCTGCCCGACGACGGCTGCGCCACCGCGCCGCGAATACTGATGCAGCGCGAAGGCCTGCTGCATAAACTTTACCCCGGCTTTGTATTGCAGGTGTTTCGCGACGAAGCAGAAGGCTATTATTTGAATGTCACCGGTCCGGAGCCAAAGATATTTGTGAGCTGGCGGATGGAGGAAGATGGGGTCTCGATACATCCGCATCTGGTGACGCTGAGCTACAACGAAGCGGCGCGACTGATGGACGCGCAGGAGAAAGTAGAAAGCGTCGCCATGCCGGCCGACATCCATGCCGTATTATCTGAATGGGTACGGGAAAATTACCAGCCGCCGATGAAAAAACAGCGCATTCGGCCGAAATCATTTGAGAGTAAGGATGGACGTTACGACAGCGGCAGGTCATGACGGTCGATAACCGCAAGGACGGAAGTGGCCGCGAAGGGTTCATGAGCCGCTGGGCGAGGCTAAAGCAAAGCGCCGAGACCCCTGAATTGCCATTGGCGGACAAGGCACCCCCGGGTCAAGCCGCTGGCGGCGCGCAAAAAATTGAGATTGGCACGGGCGAACGCTTGCCGGACAAATCCCCTGAAGGCCCGCGACCAGAAACGGTTTTGGCCGACACCAATCCGCCGGTGACATTGCCCACGCTCGATAGCCTCACGCCGCAATCCGACTTCTCGCCGTTCATGGCGCGTGACGTGGATCCGCATCTGCGCAACCTGGCGATGAAAAAACTTTTTACCGATCCGCACTACAACGTGATGGATCGACTGGACATCTACATCGACGATTATTCTGTGCATGCGCCATTATCGCTGGAGGTGATACGGCAGATGAATATCTCAAAAACACTGCGGCTGTTTGACGACGTAGAGGAAGTCGATCCGGCGTCTGCCGCCGCGCCGCAACGGTTAGCCCCGTCGCCTTTAAAAACCGCCGTGCAGTCACCGACATCGGCAATAGAGGCGCCGCCCGTACCGCCCGCTGAAGAAACCGAAGCGCGCGAGGTGTCAAGGCGGTCACCAATATGAAGTCTCGCCTCACGCCGCCTAATTTGGCATGGATTCGGTATCAAACGTATGTATCCAAAGTGCAAGTGACGACAATGCGGTAATTGTAGAATCGTAGATGTCCGGGATAAAGCATTGGTTCAATACAAAAATCAAATTTTGAGGAGAAGGTAATCATTCGCGAGGATGTTGCATTAGGCGCCGTAGCCGATCTGGCCGTCGCAATTGAGCCTGCAGGGACCGCAATTGATGGTTCAGGCCATGAAGCATTTACTCTTCTCGAAGCCAGCGGCTGGTCTGTTCCCGAACAGCGGACCGATTCCCATTCGGCAATTTCTCTGGATGCCAAAATAGCGGCATTGCGTGCACGCGGCGCGTTGCCGCCGCCGGCACCAGTGGCGCGAGTCTCCTACACTTCCAGCGGCAGATTGCTGCTGATCGCCGACAGCCCGGCGCGCGCCGCCCAGGCAATAGACGGGTTGACGACCGCGTTGACGATTGCGCTACTCTGGACTGGCGCCACACCAGCTCCCACGTTAGGCGAGACCGAAATTGTCAGCGGCAGATTAATTTCGTTGCGCGGTTATCTCGGCGCGTTCGAATTAACCTTTGATTCTGATGCAGCGGTTCGGCAGGCAGCGTTCGACCTGGTATTGGATCTACGCCGTGAGCCGCTGTTTCGCATGCACCAGCCGCCTCAGGGCTATTTTCACGCCCTCGACGGCGACGCCCTGGCGCGCGCTTTTGTCGAATTACCCGAGATGATCGGTGAATTTGAAAAGCCCAAATTTTTCGCCTATAAAGAATCAATCTGCGTGCACAGTCGTTCCCGCAAAACCGGCTGTAACAAATGCATTGATATCTGTTCGACGGCGGCAATTTCCTCCGCCGGGGATATTGTCAGTGTAGATCCTTACCTTTGCATGGGCTGCGGTGCCTGCGCGACGGTGTGCCCGTCGGGGGCGATGCGCTATCAGTATCCATCGGTGGCAGACCGCGGCG
>JAYVKG010000239.1:0-4993 GCA_043768625.1 Betaproteobacteria bacterium | reverse complement strand
GTCTGGATCAGGTATGCAATACGGGTGGTAAGAACGCGGGTTTTACCGCTGCCCGCACCCGCCAGCACCAGCGCGCTCGCGTGCGGCAGGGTAACTGCTTTCAGTTGCTCTGGGTTGAGGTTCTCAAGAAGGCGTGGATGCAACTGTGGATCAGGCGCGAAAGAATTCATGCGGTGCCGTCAAAAATGTCCACGCATTATAAGGTCAAGAGCGTCGTGCCCTGACTACTGGCATTCTGAGGGGTTTTTGGGCTGGAAGCATTAACCTGCAATGTATAATTATGCGGTCAATATATTTGGTTTTCAATCGGCGTTTCCCCATGAATCCTGTCTACCAACCTAAACAAATCGAAACCGCCGCGCAGGCTGACTGGTCAGCTGGAAATGTTTATTGCGTAGCTGAGCATGCGACCGGCAAAGACGGCAAACCGAAGCAAAAATTCTACGCCTGCTCCATGCTGCCCTATCCATCCGGCAAGTTGCACATGGGGCATGTGCGCAATTACACCATCAACGACATGATGGCGCGGCAAATGCGCATGAAGGGTTATAACGTGTTGCAGCCGATGGGGTGGGATGCATTCGGCTTGCCAGCGGAAAATGCAGCGCTGAAAAATAATGTGTCACCGGCCAGATGGACGCGCGAGAACATCGCCTACATGAAGCAACAGTGTCAGGCGATGGGCTGGGCAATCGACTGGTCGCGCGAGTTTGCAACCTGCGACCCCGAATACTACAAATGGAACCAGTGGTTTTTTTTGAAGATGCTTGAAAAGGGTATTGCCTACAAAAAAACGCAAGTGGTGAATTGGGATCCTGTCGATCAGACTGTGCTCGCCAATGAACAAGTCATCGATGGCAAAGGCTGGCGCTCCGGCGCTGCGGTGGAAAAACGCGAAATTCCCGGCTACTACATGGCGATTACCAAATATGCCGAGGAACTGCTGGATAGCGTGAACAATAAGCTGGTCGGCTGGCCGGCAAGTGTGCGGGCAATGCAGGAGAACTGGATTGGCAAATCGGTGGGTGTGCGGTTTGCGTTTTCCCACAACATCACAGACGGCACAGGCACGCTGGTGCAGGACGGGAAACTGTTCGTCTTCACCACCCGCGCCGACACCATCATGGGAGTAACTTTTTGTGCAGTTGCTGCGGAGCATCCACTGGCCGAGGTAGCCGCGGCGCGGGATGCGAAAGTCGCGGCTTTCGTAAATGAAGCCAAGCGCGGTACGGTGATGGAAGCCGATCTTGCCGCGATGGAAAAAAAGGGCGTTTCGACAGGATTATTCGTAACGCATCCACTGTCCGGCGAGAAGGTCGACGTTTGGGTCGGTAACTATGTGCTGATGAGCTATGGTGATGGTGCCGTGATGGGCGTACCCGGACACGATGAACGTGATTTTGAATTTGCGAAAAAATATGCGCTGCCCATTAAACCGGTGATCGACGCGGGAAAGAATTATTCAAGTGACGCGTGGCAGCCGCATTACGCCGATGTTGGTCGGTGCATCGCCTCCGGTTTCATGAATGGAATGTCCCATGAACAAGCCGTCGATTACGTTGCCGCGCAGACTGCTCCGAACGGTGGCGAAAAGAAAACGCAGTACCGCCTCCGCGACTGGGGTATTTCGCGCCAGCGCTACTGGGGCACGCCAATCCCGATCATCCATTGCGACTTTTGCGGCGACGTTCCAGTGCCATACCAAGAGTTGCCCGTGATGTTGCCACTGGATTTGATCCCTGACGGGTCAGGAAATCCTCTGAAAAAAGACGCGCGCTTCCTGAAATGTAGTTGCCCTCGCTGCGGCAAGCCAGCCACACGCGAAACCGACACGATGGATACGTTTGTCGACTCAAGCTGGTATTACATGCGCTATACCTCGGCCAATAACGCGCCGGACTATCACGATAATATGGTGTCGCCACACAACGATTACTGGATGCCAATGGACCAGTACTTCGGCGGCATCAGCCATGCCGTGTTGCACCTCCTGTATGCGCGGTTTTGGACTAAGGCGATGCGGGACCTCGGCTTGGTCGGATTTGACGAACCGTTCACCAATCTGCTTTGCCAGGGCATGGTGTTAAACCACATCTACTATCGAAAAAAAGAACAGGCCGGCATCGAATATTTTGCGCCCAGCGATGTGGAAGCAGTGATTGACTCGCACGGCAAACCAGGCTCTTACCGCTTGAAATCGGACGGTACGACGATTGAATATGGTGGCGTCGGCACGATGTCGAAGTCGAAATTGAATGGCGTCGATCCGCAGGATATGATCGATCATTACGGCGCAGATGCAGCACGGCTGTTTGTGATGTTTGCCAGTCCGCCCGAACAAACGATCGAGTGGTCCAGCGCCGGCGTCGAAGGCACCTATCGCTACCTGCGCAGGCTGTGGGCATTTTGTTCCAGCGTTGCCGGCAACATACACACCGCCGGTAAAGTTGACGCGTCAAAGCTCGAAGCGGGTGACAAAAAGCTGCGCCACGAGATCCACACCATACTAAGGCAGGCTGATTACGACTATTCACGTCTCCAGTACAACACGGTGGTCTCGGCGTGCATGAAGATGCTGAACATGTTGGAAGAAAACCGTCATGGCGCAACGACTGTGGTGCGCGAAGCATTGTCGATCCTGTTACGGGTGTTGTATCCCGCCTGCCCGCACCTGACTTGGCGATTGTGGAACGAACTTGGTTTTAATATTCAGTGGGGCGACTTGATCGATGCACCATGGCCTGAGCCTGACCTGGCTGCGCTCGAACAGGACGAAATTGACATGATGGTGCAAGTGAACGGCAAGCTGCGCGGCAGCATACGCGTCTCCAAGTCGGCCACCAAAGAAGCGATTGAACGGCTGGCGACGGCCGATGCTGGTGTGTTGAGGCACGTCGAGGGCAAGCCGATCAAACGATTTATTGTGGTGCCGGGCAAACTCGTGAATGTGGTGGTCTGAGTGCGGATCTCAAGATTGGTGGGGTGTGCCGCATTGTTGCTATTGATGGCGGCAATGTCGGCTTGCGGTTTCCAGTTGCGTGGCCAGTACACGCTGCCTTTTACGAGCGTATACGTATCTTCGCCGGGTGCATCGGTGGTCGCCACCGAACTCAGACGCGAGCTCACCAACGGCCCGGCCCGGTTGATGGCAACCGCGAAAGACGTGGATGCACAGCTCAATATCATCGAAGACCGGCGCGACCGCCAAATCCTCTCATTATCGGGCGCGGGACGGGTGCGAGAATATGAGTTAAAGCTTCGCGTCAGTTATCAATTGGTGGATGGCAGGGGCAATGTGTACATCCCTACCAGCGAGATTCAATTGTCGCGCATTCTGAGCTACGATGATTCGCGCATCATCGCCAAGCAGCAGGAAGAAGCGTTGCTGTATCAGGACATGGAGCGCGATGTGGTGGGGCAAATCCTGCGGCGCATGGCGGCCATTAAACGACCTACTTAGCAGCTTGTTGCGTTCCGATTGGCATTTGCTCTTCGCGCGCAATTCCTGGCGTACTGCAAATGTTGGTGCGGCTTGGATGCCTGTCTGAAACGGTGGTTGAAACTATCCGCTGCTGCGCAGCAGTTTTCGCCGGATTGGGATGCCTGGTAAAACGCCGGTCAGCTAGTGACCGAGACCCTACTGTAGACGAACCGTGTATTGGTGCCCCTGCAGACGCTTCGATGCCTGGCAGCGGCTTGATTTGTTGGCGCGTACCGTTGAGGAAGGCGATGTTAACGGCGTCAGCACCGCGCGCGATCAGGGCGTCGACGTCGTCCACGCTTTCGACAACGCTGACAAATTTATCCCCAGCAAGATGTGCGACGACATCGTTCGTTCTTGCGCAGCTTTTCAGGCGCGCCGCGAAGTCAGCGAGTTCCTGGCCATCGGCATGACGGATGTCGGTGGGCCGGTCAATCTTGATCATGAGTAGCGCGATAGATTTTCCGGAACAACGCACCTGGTGCATGGTGCGTACCAATCTGCTCTCAAGACTGCGCCGGTTGTCCAGATGCGTCACGCGGTCATAGGTGGCCAAGTCGCCAATCCTTTCTTCGCTTAACTTTCGTTCGGAAATATCATTGGCAAGGAGGATTACCTTTGGCGAAACCAGGCTGGAGGATATGGTGGCGCGTACTTCTACCGGATAAGTGCTGCCATCTTTGCGGGTGTTCATGGCTTCAAATCCCAATGGTGCCCGATCACCGCGCGCTGCATCCCGGCATAACTGCTGCAGATTGCTGAAAGGATAGTCGGTGCCTGCACAGGGAAGCGACATTTGCTGTAGCTCCTGCAAACGGTAGCGCAGATTTTTTAACCCGCGCGCATTGGCCTACTGGATATGTTGCGAACCCGGGCAAAGTACGAGAATTTCGTCAAATGCTTTATTGTGTATCAACCCCAATTGGGTCGATTCTGCCGCGGCCTTGCGGCTTTCCGACAGCGCGGTAGCCAGGATGGCGAGGTCCTGCATGGATGCGCGTTGCCGGGCGTCGCGCTTGCGTGGCGCATGATCAATCACGCACAGTGTGCCCAAAACCATGCCATCGACGGTAAACATGGGCATGCCGGCATAAAAGCGGATGCCGGGATTTCCGGTGACCAGAGCATTCCCGGCAAAGCACTCGTCGGTAAGCGAACCCTGACCCTCCAGCAACCGCTGGTCGAGAATGGCGTGCGCGCAGAAAGTCAAGTGACGGGGCGTTTCTTGTACATCCAGTCCAATGTAGACTTTTGACCACTGCCGGTGCCCGTCGATCAGCGAAGGGAGCGCAATTGGCGTATTGCATATGCTCGCCGCCTGGGGCGCTGCCGAATCAAATACGTCCTCTGCGGGCGTGTCGAGTATGCGAAGTTCCTGCGAAGCCTGTAAGCGCGCAAGCTCGTTCAATCGGGTCGGATAGCTTGTATTTAAATCGTGGGACGGGGAGCTTGATTCATGTCTGCCGCTTTATACTGACAAGCAGCGTATTCGGCGACCGCATCTGCGGAAAC
>JAYVKG010000238.1:0-1683 GCA_043768625.1 Betaproteobacteria bacterium | reverse complement strand
AACATGGAGCAACTAATCGATAAAATCCTCATCCTCGATTTTGGCTCGCAAGTCTCCCAGCTCATTGCGCGCCGGGTACGTGAAGCCGGCGTCTATTGCGAACTGCATCCATTTGACATGCCGGATGAAGACATTGTTGGCTTCAATCCGCAAGGCATCATTCTTTCCGGCAGCCACGCCTCGGTTACCGAAGTCAATCCCGCACGCGCGCCGCAGATCGTATTTGAACTTGGCGTGCCAGTGCTGGGTATCTGTTACGGAATGCAGACCATGGCTGCGCAGTTGGGCGGCAAGGTTGAAAGTGGCCTGGTGCGCGAGTTTGGCTATGCTCAGGTACGCGCGCGGGGGCATTCGAGGTTGCTGGAAGGCATTCAGGATCGCGTCAATGCAGACGGCCATGGTCTGCTCGATGTATGGATGTCCCACGGGGATAAGGTCGCTGTCTTGCCGCCGGGTTTTACCGTCATTGCCTCCAATGACACCACGCCGCTGGCGGCGATGGCGGATGAAACCCGCCGCTTCTATGCGGTGCAGTTTCATCCCGAGGTAACCCATACACCGCAGGGGGGCGCCATTTACCGGCGTTTTGTGCATGATATTTGCGGCTGCGGATCGCACTGGAACATGCCGGAATATGTTCCCCAGGCGGTCGCGCGTATTCGCGAGCTGGTCGGCGATGAAGAAGTAATTTTAGGTTTGAGCGGCGGTGTCGATTCGAGCGTCGCCGCCGCGCTGATCCAAAAAGCGGTCGGCGACAAACTCACCTGTGTGTTTGTCGATACCGGACTGCTGCGTTTGAACGAAGGCCGCCAGGTGATGGAGATGTTCGGTGAGCACCTGCATATGAAAATTATTCATGTCGCGGCAGCCGACGAATTTCTCGGTCAACTTAAAGGCGTATCTGACCCGGAACAAAAACGCAAAATTATCGGCCGCGTATTTGTGGAAATTTTCCAGCGCGAGGCGGCGAAATTGCCGTCCGCGAAATGGCTGGCGCAGGGCACGATTTATCCTGACGTAATTGAAAGTGCATCGGCGAAAACCAATAAGGCGCACACCATAAAGTCGCATCACAACGTCGGCGGCTTGCCTGAATCATTGCATCTGAAACTGCTGGAGCCGCTGCGCGAATTATTCAAGGACGAAGTGCGCAACCTCGGTTTGGCGCTGGGTTTGCCGCGCGCGATGGTGTTTCGTCATCCCTTCCCCGGCCCCGGCCTGGGGGTGCGCATTTTGGGTGAAGTCACACCGCAAGCGGCAGACTTGCTGCGACGGGCCGACGCGATTTTTATTGAGGAGCTGCGCGCCACCAAAGATGCACAGGGCAACAGCTGGTACGACAAAGTGGCGCAGGCTTTTGCGGTTTATTTGCCGGTGAGAAGCGTCGGCGTAATGGGCGACGGCCGCACTTATGAAAATGTGGTGGCGCTGCGCGCGGTGCAAACCACCGACTTCATGACAGCACACTGGGCGGAATTGCCTTACCCGTTATTGGCGAAAGTATCGAATCGAATCATTAACGAAGTGCGCGGCTTTAACCGGGTGGTGTATGACATATCTGGCAAGCCGCCGGCGACAATTGAGTGGGAATAGTGCACGCGAAAATAACAACCAGGCGGCAAATATTGCGCTGGCCGTATATCGCATTGGCAGCGCTGCCATTTGGCGCGCGCGCCACGACGA
>JAYVKG010000237.1:0-3798 GCA_043768625.1 Betaproteobacteria bacterium | reverse complement strand
GACGGCAGCTTGCCCGTCTCCATCAGGGTGGTGACCCGTCCCTGATGGCGAAACGCCTCGCGCGTGACGGTGGGGTAATAAATCAATTTGGCTTTGACCTGCTCGCCAAAAAATTCGTTGTTCGGCAATTCGTCGGTAATAACGTGATCGTAGGCGAGCTCGGAAATTTCGCGGCAGCCGTGAACCAGCACCACTTTTTCGAATTGATCGTATGTTTCCGGGTCTTTGATGACGCTCATAAATGGCGCCAAGCCGGTACCGGTGGAAAGCATGTAGAGGGTTTTGCCAGGTAACAGGTTTTGCAAAATCAGGGTGCCGACCGCTTTACTGTTCACCAGCACGGTGTCACCGACCGCGAGATGTTGCAGTCGCGATGTAAGAGGGCCGTCTGGCACTTTGATGGAAAGAAACTCCAGTCGCTCCTCGTAATTCGCGCTGACCATGCTGTAGGCGCGCAACAAGGGCTTGCCTTCGACCTCGATGCCGATCATGGTGAACTGGCCGTTGAGGAACCGAAACGACGGGTCGCGGGTGGTGGTAAAACTGAATTGGCGATCGGTCCAGTGATGAACCGTAAGAACGCGTTCGCGAAAAATGGAGGCCATGGGCTACTTCTAAGAAAACAAATGAAAATCAGGACTGCGGCAACAAACGCAACTTCAACGCACCTTCAACGCAACTTCAACGCAACTTCAACGCAACAACAAATAAAAAGCCGGTTTGCACCGGCCGTGTTTTTGTCTAAAACTTGTCCAGGACTGGCCTGAGATGGTGGGGTCAGAGGATTCTAACCTCCGGCCTCTACGTCCCGAACGTAGCGCTCTGCCAGGCTAAGTTACATCCCGCTACAGAACAGATTTCAACCAGCGCTTAGCCAATTTCCAGCCGGCGTGTTCGCCTGCCGATTGGCGCCCCAAATCAGTAACGGCGCTCGACCGCGAAAACACATAATTGTAGCAGAGCCTCCCGATAAACGGAATGTTGCAGGTGTGCAATCGCGGCTTCGGCGGCCCTGGTTTCGCGGTGCGCCTGGGCACGCGCGTAGTCGAGCGCACCGGTCATCCGGATCGTTGCGACGACCGTCTCCATATCGTCGCGTCCACCATTTTTGATGGCGCGGCGAATCGTCGCCTGTTGCGATGCATTGCCGTGCTTAAGTGCGTAAATCAGCGGCAGGGTCGGCTTGCCTTCGGCCAGGTCATCACCAATATTTTTACCGGTTTCGCCAATGTCGCCCGAGTAATCGAGCACATCATCGATCAATTGAAAAGCGGTACCCAAATGCATGCCGTATTCTGCCAGCGAGACTTTATCGGCGGACGATGCATTGCCCAGAATGGCGCCGACCCGGCAGGCGGCTTCGAATAGTTTGGCGGTCTTGAAGCGCACCACTTTCAGATATTTTTCTTCGTCGGTATCGGGGTCGTGAATATTGAGCAGTTGCAGCACTTCTCCTTCCGCGATCACATTGGTCGCCTCGGCCAGCACCGCCATCACCGGCATCGAACCAACCTCCACCATCATTTCGAAGGCCCGCGAATAAAGGAAATCGCCCACCAACACGGCGGCGGCGTTGCCGAATTCGGCATTCGCGGTATTGCGGCCACGGCGTAGACTCGATTCATCTACCACGTCGTCGTGCAGCAGGGTCGCGGTATGGATAAATTCGATCACCGCGGCGATTTCGTGCAAGTCTTTTTTGACGGCATTAAAATGACTGCCGGCCAGCAACACCAGCGCCGGCCGCAGTCGTTTTCCACCCGATTCGATGATGTACCGGGAAATCTGGTTGATGAGAATGACTTCAGACGCCAAACGTCGCCGAATGACGTCGTCGACGGCGATCATGTCGGGGGCTATTTCACCCCGGATGGCGTCCAGAATGATCGGGTTTTGCGGCAGATTCATGAAAATTCGCTGGATGGGCTGAAAGACAACGGAGGCAGAGTAATTAAGTCGGCCTAAACCCCTGTTTTGACGGATGAAACCAGGCATTCAAACCGACAAAACGGTTTGACGGTGGTGCCAAAGGCCCGTATCATAGCGGGTTCCGTCGACAGTCGATGGGAAATCAACGTTATTTATTGGAGTTTAACCATGTATGCGGTCATAAAAACCGGCGGGAAGCAGTATCGGGTCCAGGCTGGTGAAAAACTTAAAATAGAACAGATACCGGCAGACGTGGGCTCGCAGATTGTTTTGGATCAGGTGTTAATGGTCGGCACGGGTGAAACCGTCACGATCGGCACGCCCCTCCTTGCAGGTGCGCAAGTCTCGGCTACCGTTTTATCTCAGGGTCGTGCGGACAAGGTCCGCATTTTCAAAATGCGCCGTCGCAAGCACTATCAGAAGCGTCAGGGCCACCGCCAGAATTACACCGAGATTCAAATCGGTGAGATTTTGGGATAAGGAGATAGACAATGGCACATAAAAAAGCAGGCGGCAGTTCACGCAACGGTCGCGATTCAGAATCGAAACGTCTAGGCGTAAAAACATTCGGCGGCGAGTTGATCCCGGCCGGTTCGATCATCGTGCGCCAGCGCGGCACCCAGTTTCATGCTGGAGACAATGTTGGCATGGGCAAGGATCACACCTTGTTTGCACTCAAAGACGGGCATGTGAAATTCGCCGTCAAGGGCGCACGAAAAGTTCGCACCATCAGTATTCTGACGGCGTAACGGTTCAGGGCGCAGCAGTCAAATGGCCCCGGGGAGTTTTCTCCGGGGCCATTTTATTTCAACGTTGATTGTCGGTTTTCACCATGCCCGATATTGGCTTATTTCTGGTCGCGTCGGCGCTATTGACCATTGCGCCCGGGCCGGATATCGTTTACGTGCTCACCCGCGGCATTACCCAGGGGCGACGGGCAGGATTTGCGGCAGCATGCGGCTTTGCGACCGGGGTCATTTTTCATACCGCGCTGGCGGCGCTCGGCATTGCCGCGCTGATTCGGTCTTCGGCATGGGCTTTTTCGCTGGTGCGGTATGCGGGGGCCGCGTATCTGATTTATCTGGGGATTGGCATGCTCATCGGCCGCGGCAACTTACCGTGGGGCCAGGATCCATCCGCCCCTGACACCATGGCATTGCGGACGGTGTATAAGCAAAGCGTTATCGGCAACGCCCTCAACCCGAAAGTAACCTTATTCTTTTTGTCGTTCCTGCCGCAATTCATCAACCTCAACGCCGCACATGTGGAACTTCAAATGCTGTTGCTGGGTGTGTTATTCATGCTGCAAACGGTACTCATCTTTGGCGCGGTGGCTTTTTTTTCAGGTGTCATTGGCGACAAGCTGCGGGCAAATTCAGCCATTGCCAGTCGTCTTAATGTTATTGCGGGCGGCATTTTTATTGTTCTCGGCATTCGCGTGGCTTCAGCGTAGTGTTGTACCCGCAATGCCACAGAAACCCGGGGTTTTTTGTCTACGGCGTGGTTGCAAATCCGCGCCACAGTGGTGCTATGGCGGTGGTCTGCGCCTGGCCATGAACAAAAATCCATCGGTTTTATTTATTCCATCGCGCGTCCAACGCTACACTGGCCGGAAAGTTAAACTGTTCAAATGAAATTTATCGACGAAGCACGCATCGAAATCCACGCTGGCGATGGTGGCCGCGGCTCTGCATCGATGCGCCGCGAAAAGTATATTGCCAAGGGCGGGCCCGACGGCGGCGATGGCGGGCGCGGCGGCAGCATTTACGTGGTGGCGGACAAGGATATCAACACGCTGGTGGATTATCGATTCACGCGGATTTTTCGCGCCAAGGACGGCGAGCAGGGGCGTGGTGCCGGATGTACCGG
>JAYVKG010000236.1:0-5233 GCA_043768625.1 Betaproteobacteria bacterium | reverse complement strand
GGGATTGGCATGAGGTTGGTTGCGAATTCCGGATACGGGCGATAGCAGGATAATCCTGTTATTGCAGGTACGGAAACGAAACGGTTACCGAAGCAGAATTACACACTGAAATTCAAGCAAGAAGTGATTCGGCGGGTCGAAGTCGAAGGCAAGCGTCAGGCAGAAGTAGCTCGTAAACTCGGCAACATTGAGCAGACCCTGCATGGTTGGCGCAAGGCGCATTGTTTGACCAACCTGGCGGGGGCGTCCGGCAATGGTCAGCCGATCAGTCCGGAACCGATGGAACTGCCCCGGGTGCGTGCCGAGAATGCGCGGCTGAAGATGGAGGTCGAGATTCTAAAAAAAGCGACGGCGTATTTTGCAAAGGACCATTTGTGAAGTACGCCTGGATTCGACGGCATGCAGGCGCCTTTCCCTTGATGCGACGTGCAGCGTGCTCAGTGCCAGTGAGAGCGGTTGCGCTGAGTGGCGCACCGGATCGGCCGCCAAGCGGTGGCTCAGTACCCCACCGCTTTTATCCCTCATTCGCGCTATCCATGCCGAGTTTAAGGGTGCCTATGGTGCGCCACGCATGACCCAGGCAATCAAGGTACGCGGTCCGCCGGTGAGCCAGGAGCGGGTTCGCCGGCTGGTGCAGGCCAATGGTATCCGCGCCAGACATAAGCGCCGCCACCAAGCGAAGACCAACTCGGCGCACCATTTGCCGGTTGCCCGAAACGTTCTCAATCGCCAATTGCAGACAACCGCACCGGACAAATGTGGACGGCTGACATCACCTACATTTTTACTGCAGAAGAGTGGTTGTACTTGGCGGTGGTAATGGACTTGTATACCCGCATGATTGTGGGCTGTGCGATGGATTCGCGGATGACCAGAGAGCTGGTGCTGAACGCCTTGCGAATGGCGGGTTTCAAGCGCAAACCGAAGCCGGAACTAATTCATCACAGCGACCAAGGCAGCCAATATTGCAGTCATGACGATCAGGCATTGATCGAAGATACCAAGGCAATTTCGAGCATGAGCCGCAAAGGCAATTGCTGGGATAGTGCGCCGATGGAAAGCTGGTTCAACAGTCTGAAGAAAGAGCGTGTCTTCGACCGTCGCTATCGGACTGGGACGAAGCTAAGGCTGATCTGTTTGATTACATCGAGGTGTTTTGCAACCGGAAACGTCGCCACTCCAGGTTGGGTTATGCCATACGGAGCCAGATGTACTGGTCTTGGTTCACTCAACAAAAGCGGGCAGCATGCGCGCTACGGTCGTACTCAAAAAAACGCTCAACCTCATCCTATTGTCGAGCCGATTTTCCGGCTTTGTATGCGGGAATTGGGCAAAATTTATTTTCAGCGTTTGCCCACAGCGCTGCGTTTTCCAATGAAATCAAATCCGCGACCATTTGCACATGCAACTAGGCCCAAGTGAGCGGGGACCGCAAGGCGTTTCCGGAAAAAATCTCATCGTAGTGAGCCCTACTGCTGGTGCCGTTGAGTTTTTGACCCAGCCCGCTGATTTCGATTGACACATCTTAAAGTAGCGCTACCCGAATACTGGCAACGTTTCGCGGCGTTATGGACGGGGTCAACAAAATTTAGACATGTGGGTTAATTTGAAATCGGCGGCAATAATAAAGGGCCAGTTGTACCTCGAATCAATCGTTAACAACGCAATCGGAGTAAGCATAGTGGCCCGTCAAATTGTATTCACGCCAAAGGCGGCCAAGCCGCCAGCGACCTGCAGCCAAGCGGTCAAGGCCGCGGGCCTGGTGTTCGTCTCAGGTACTGCCCCGATCAATCCCGTCACGGATACTTTCAAAGGCACAACTATTCAAGACCAAAACCGACTGCATGACTAACATACAAGCTATCCTCGAAGAAGCAGGTAGTTCCCTGGACAAGATCGTCAGCGTAACCGTGGGGCTCGCGGACGAAAATGATTTTGCAGGAATGAACGGGGAGTGGCTCAAGTGGTTCCCTGCCAATCCGCCAGCGCGTCAGGGTGCCAAGCTGCCTGCGCGCGTGCTTGGACTGAAAGTCTCCATTGCCGCAATCGCTGAGGCCTTACAAATAAGATTGGATCGTGCGACTGTAGCGGCACGACGATCTGAACCGTATGTTGGACCAGCCGAGCCGTGGCGCGCGGAGTTTGTCTCTTGTCTTAAAGCAGCGAACTAGAATTGAAAGTGCCAGCCAATCGCGGCGGTTCGCGGTTTTGGTCCAGAAAGGCGGATCGCGGCGCCAAAAAAGTAGCTCAACATGAAAGTTGGCGTTTGCAGCCTGTTTGAAACCGGTAAAACGCGCCACGGAGTCGCACGGCGTAAAATTCCATTTTGCAACGGACACGTTGACCACTTGAAGGAGAGGATGTCATGCCAACCACAGAGTCAGCTACGCCGATCGCCGAACGATTACGCGGGCAGCTTGAGCCGACACCCGATGGTTCGGTTTACGTTAGTCCCGCGAACATGCAATGGAAGCCGTCGCAATTTGAAGGCATTGAAATCAAGGTACTTTATGAGGACAAAGAGCGCGGCGAAATGACCTGCCTGTTACGTTGGCAGCCAGGTACGACTCTGCCATTCCACAAGCATCCCGAAATTGAGCAAAGCTACGTGATTTCTGGCTCTTTCTCGGACCACGATGGAATCGCGCGATCGGGCGAATATGTATGGCGCAAACCTAACTCGATGCACGAGACACATAGCGCGGAAGGTTGTGTGATCCTTGCAATCTATCGCAAGCCCAATATTTTTCGCAACAGCGCCGGTTTTGAGCCGGGAAGCAAGCGAGTCAAAACTGATCGTGCGCCGAAAACGTTTCGGAGCAAGGGATAAACTGGTCCGTTGCACACACATTTTGAGTGATCTTGGGTTTTCGGTCATACCGACTTGGAAATCCAAGTGTTGCTTATCGGCGTGGTCGACGAGTCAGACGGATTTACGGTAACACCAACCCCGACCGCGCCTTAACCGCGGATATATCTGAGAAATCGATTGCACCTGAAGCGTTAACATCAAACCTAAAGTTGGATGCCGAAGTCACCTGACCGGAATGCGCTTTCACCGCACTGATATCGCTTGAATTAACTGAGCGCGTATTATTTACGTCACCCACCAAAAAGCCAACCGAAGCGGCAGCATTGACACCGGAAGCATTGACGTTGGCAAGGGAAATGGTGACGCGCTGGTTATCGGTAACATTAGTAAGCGTAACGACCACACTGTAGCCGATTGCCATCGCTGTTGCCGTCCCAACGGGCATAGTCGAAACAGTTCCGGCCGCGGTGATCTGCCGATTGAACTGAAATACAATAATATGCCCAGTTCCGATAGCACGAGGTTCCACCGAGACAGCACCGGTGATTGTCTGCGCGGTATCGATGGGCAGGTCAAATATTGCTGAGGCTCCATGGGTTTTTCGCGCAGCAACCGCGACCAGGGAAAGTGGCACTAAGGCAGAAGGGGTAACACTGTTCGTTGCCGAGGCAGCACTAGATCCAATTGCATTCGTGGCGATGACCGAGCAACCGTAAGTCGTGTTGTTGCCGAGGCCGGTCACGGTGATTGGTGAAGCCGGTCCTGTAGCACTAATTGCACCGCACGTTGCGGTAAAACTGATAATTGCGGAGCCGCCGTTTGACCCTGGAGTGCTGAATGACACCGATCCCTGACCATCGCCGGGGATTGTAGTACCAATAACTGGCGCGGTGGGAGCGGATGCCGGAACGACATTGACGATGCCCGAGGCGGTGCTGGTGCCATTGGCATTCATCGCGGTGACCGAGCAGCTGTAGGTGGTTCCATTGCTGAGTCCTGAGACGCTTATCGGCGAGTTACCACCACTGGCCGAAAGTACGCCAGGATTGCAAGTCGCCGTGAATCCCGTAGTTGCGCTGCCGCCATTGTTGGCTGGCGGGGTAAAGTTGATATTTGCGATGGTGTTACCAGCGGTCGCGCTTACGATGTTGGGGGCACCAGGAACCGACAACGGCGTCACGTTAGCTGGCGCTGATGCTGCGCCTGGCCCGAAACTGTTAGTGGCGGCCACGGTGCAGGAATAGGTGGTGCCGTTGGCTAAGCCTGCCAGCACAAGAGGGGAGCTGGACCCTGTAGCCGTGACCTGGCCAGAATTGCAACTCACGCCGTAACCAATGATCGGACTGCCGCCATTCGCCGGTGCCGTGAACGCAATAGTCGCTTGCGCATTGCCCGCAGCGACGTTGGTAATAACGGGTGCGCCTGGTGGCGTACCTGGCATGACGGTTCTCGGCATTGATTGCGGTCCGGTCCCGACGCTGTTGACAGCCGCAACCGCACACGAATAATTCACACCATTCGACAGACCCGTCACAGTCACAGGTGAGGAAAGGCCGCTCGCCGTTAGCGTTTCGCAGGACACTATGTAGTGGCTGATTGCGGCTCCGCCGTTACTGCCGGGTGGACTAAAGTCCACCGTCGCCAGCGTGTCACCGGCTGTAGCAAAGTTGATCGTTGGAGCACCAGGCAGCGTCGCCGCCGCGGTGGGCGTGACACTGGCCGAATCTGAAGCTGGTGTGGTGCCGTTAGCATTGGTCGCCGTCACGGAGCACGCATAGCTAATACCGTTGGAAAGCCCCGCAACCAAGATGGGCGAGGCAGTCCCGTTGGAGGTGCCCTGGTTCCGAAACGGAGCGGTACAGGTGGCGGTGTAGCTTGTGGTGGGACTGCGACCAGGGTATCCGGGAGTGAACGACACGCTTGCCTGGGAATCATTCGCCGCTGCTGGGCCGATGATGGGTGCGCCAGGCAAAGGCGGGTAAACAGTGCCTGTGAATCCTGCGAAATTAGTAGGCGAATTTGCTGCAGTTATTCCATTGCGGTCTACCGAGTGGTAGCCATCGGTAGGAATGGAGGGGAAGCTAACAATATCGACCCCAGCAAAATTTATTGTCATGTTACTGCTGAATATAAATCCGTTTGGGACGATGTAATCAGGGTTGACTATAGCAAGCGCTGCAAATCCTACGGTCCCAATCAGGAACGTCTTTGGTGGCGAATAATTGCTACCATCATTTGGTGCGGTGTCGAATACGAATGACTTTGTCACGCCACCCTGAGCGCTGCTAATCGTTGCGCCTCTTAAAAATTGCTGTCCGCTCACAGTCGTCTTCATTTTAATGAATTGGACCGTGCCATCGGCATCGGAGAACACTTCGTTTATTCGCCATTGATCATATACCGCATAGGTATTGGCGCTGC
>JAYVKG010000235.1:0-1626 GCA_043768625.1 Betaproteobacteria bacterium | reverse complement strand
GGTCAAGAATCATTCGCTACTTCTAAACGCCTTTGCCTCATTCGGTCGCGACCCGCCGACGAAGAAAAAACTACTCATCGTTGGTGATGGAACCGAGCGTGGCCGGTTGGAGGCCCTTAGCCAAGAACTCGGCATCTCAGAGTTGACCCAGTTCCTTGGCGATCGGCGGGACACGGACCAGCTTTTTAACGCCATGGATGCATATGTGCTTTGCTCGGTAAGCGAGGGAATGAACCTGACGTTGCTGGAGGCTATGAGTTCCGGGCTTCCTGTGGTTGCAACTGCGGTGGGTGGCAATACTGAAATTATTGAGCATGGCGTCAGCGGCTATCTCGTACCTTTGGAAAAGCCGGTAGAAATGGGTCAATACCTCCAGCAACTCGCGATGAATCGGCAGTTGCGGAATCAACTAGGCGCCACGGGCAGAATATCGATATCGCAACGATTTAATGATCGAGCGATGATCGAACAGTATCTGGCTCTTTATGACGGTGCAAAAGTTTGAAGTACCACTTGGTTTTATACACCACACTTTTCCCGACGTTGCGGGAGCCTAGCCGCGAAATCTTCACAGCGCAATTGGCGGAAGCGTTATCGCGCCATTATCGTGTCACCGTCATTTATCCGATACCGTGGCTGGCCACACTGCCTGGATTTCGTCGCCTTGGTGCTTATCGAAAGTACGCAGGGGAGCCATTTCATTACAACAAAGGTGACATTGAGGTCTACCATCCCCGCCATTTAATTGTGCGAGGGTTGCCGCTGATTTTACATTCGTGGTTTCAATCTGTGGCGTCCGCCCGTCTCCTGCAACGGTTACATCGGCAGGATCGAATACATGCGATCAATGCACACTGGGCTTATCCTGATGGAGTAGCGGCAACACATCTGGCCAAGGCGATAGGCTGTCCAATTCTGGTAACGGCACTTGGCTCTGATATTAATGTGTCGGGAGAATTTCCGCGGCGGCGCCAGCAAATTTCCCAAATGCTAAAGTCAGTCGAGGCCGCGTCAGGCGTGAGCCGCGCGCTTGCGGCGCGGCTGATTGCGTTAGGGACGCCACCCCACCGTACGCATTACTTGCCAAATGGGGTGAACAAGCAAATTTTTAGTCTCGCACCGCTGGAACAGCGGGAGCTGCTATGTAATGAATTGGGATTAAACCCGTCGCGAAAATATCTGCTGTTTGTGGGTCGATTGCATCCTGTCAAAGGCCTGCGGTTCCTTATTGAGGCGCTTTCGATACTTAATCAGGCCGGCCGCCTAAACTTTGAGGCGCTGTTGATTGGCAGCGGAGAATTAGAAAGTGAACTGAAAGCAGACATACGCGCTCGCGCACTGGAAAATGTAGTTCGTTTAGTAGGTAGCATTAACCATTCTGCAGTCCCCAACTGGCTCAGGATTGGAGACGCGTTTTGCCTGCCCAGCTTGATGGAGGGTATGCCCAATGTTGTCCTTGAAGCACTTGCGTGTGGCCTACCCGTCGTCGCCACTCGCGTAGGTGCGTTGCCGGACATGGTGAATGCTGAGTCGGGAATACTTGTTCCAGCCGGCGACGCCGCTGCTCTGGCACAAGCCATTGGTGAGGTTATGGAACGCCGTTGGGATCGCGGTTTGATTTCTGGC
>JAYVKG010000234.1:0-17995 GCA_043768625.1 Betaproteobacteria bacterium | reverse complement strand
CCTTTGGAAATACCGGTGATCGTGACAGTATGGCCATCAATGTCGATTTGCTGCGAAATGGCTTTGGGAACGGTGTCGGTAGTCATGATCGCATGTGCGGCATCCAACCAGCCGGCGGGTGTAAGACCTTCCACACATAGCGGAATGCCGGAAACGATCTTATCCATCGGCAGATGCTCGAGGATCACACCGGTGGAAAAAGGAAGCACCTGATGCCGCGCGCAGCCGAGCGCATGGGCGACGACGTCGCAGGTTGTTTTGGCGTCGGTAAAGCCCCGCTTACCGGTACCGGCATTGGCGCATCCGGTATTGACGACGAGCGCGCGAATGTCGCTGCCGCGCTTTAAGTGTTCGCGGCACACGACCACGGGCGCTGCGCAAAAGCGGTTTTGCGTAAATACACCCGCCGCCATCGCGCCTTGGGCCAGCGCAATGACCAGCATGTCTTTGCGGTCGGGCTTTTTCACGTGCGCTTTGGCGACGCCCAGAGTGACGCCGTTGACCGGATGGAGCGATGCCAGGGTTGGGAGAAGGTAGTTCACGGCCATGGGAAGGTCACATTTCGCGGAAGGAGAACAATAAAATTATGGCACGGAACGCCGCACAACCTTAACGAGAACCCAGCCAGCTACTCTCAGCGTCGATCAGAATTGCCGCCAACTCTTCACTAGATTTCCAATGATCCCCGCAAACAAAACGGGGCAGATTCCACCGGTTACTGCCGCGCGAAACCGGCTTACCATCGGTACTGAAGGCAGCAATCACCCCGCCACCGGATGAATTTTGCGCCTGCCGCGGAAAGTACTCGCGTACGAGAAAATCGTTTGCTTGACCGTACGGGTACGCAAATAGCTGTGCGCCAGGATTAGGAGCGATGCGATTTATAAATGCTGTGGACGCGAGAATTTGCGCATCGGCATCCGCTGCAGAATCGATGCCCCAGAAGTTTCCCTTTCGCTGTTCTCGCTGGGCAATCTGCGGCAGGGTGTCGTGACAGTGATCCCAACTATGGCTTGCGATATGCATAAGTCCCGTCTCCACGGCGCGGGACCACCAATCATGATTCCACCACTTTGTGCCCAACATGCAGGTGTGATCCAGAATCGCTCTTGCGTCTGGAGATACGATGACAAACGAAGTTGTGTGCAACGTCGTCTGGCCGCCGGCGTTGCCGGTATTGAAATCCCGCATGATATTAAGCATGCTTCGCTGTATACCCGCGACTGGATGCGGTAAATCATCAAAGTCAAAATCCGTGCCGTCATCAAAGGTGATCGCAACAGTTTTGTGCGGCCACGCCATGTCAGCGCGGCACACCAAATCTGCGACTGCGGTTAAAGGCGTCACGTGCCAGCCTGACAGGGTGAGCAGACGCAGGTCCTCGGCGAACGCGACGTGATCGTTAGACGCATAGTCATTACCCGCGATATTTTGCGAATGGTAAGTGAGGATTGGAATTGCCATCTCGCCTTAGCAAAGTCTCAGCAGCCGACATTGTGAAGGGTAATTCTGTCATCATTGCTATCTCACAGGAAAAAACTCCCCAAATCGTACAGCCGCGAAAGTTTTTGGCTCGAGAGAGTTGTGACGATTGAAAATTTTCACTACCGCTATCCAAATTGAAACCTAATCCCCTCACTGTTGAACTTGTCGATCCTGCAAATCTTCAAGTCACTACGTCGCCGCATGACTCTGCGCAAGTATGTGTAGCCGCATTGCACGCGGATCCCGGTAATATTGCGGCCCACAACACACTTGAGCGCATGAAAGCCCCCCAGGCTTATGGCCGCTGGATGCATGTAAATTGCCTCATCGACCCGCGCGATGACATTTTTCGTTTTTTTGCCAATCACGAAATCGCAAAAAACCCAATCCGCGAGTACCTTTCCGACGGCTGGCGGACGTTGTCAGAATTGATGGTCATTCTTGAAACGCTCGACCAGCCGCTACTTAAAATGGATAAAGTGCTTGAATTCGCGGCCGGCTTCGGGCGCTTCACACGTCATCTCGCTCGCGTAATGCCAGATCGCGTTACCTGCGCGGATGTGTTGCCCGGGACCATCGATTTCTTGCGCGAGCAATTTGGCGTAAAGACGATATTGTCCACGCACAACCCCGCATCCGTAATTTTTCCTGCGCAATATGATCTTGTTTTTGTGTTGTCGATGTTCACTCACCTGCCAGCTTCACGATGGCAGCCATGGCTGCGCGCATTGGCTGCGGCCGTAAAGCCGGGCGGCCTGCTCGTTTTCAGCGTATCCAATGAACCCGCCGCTCGTGAATTGGGATTGTCTTTCGACCAAGATGGCACCCACTTTATCGGCAGCTCCGAATCGCCCTCGTTGGACATCGAAGTTTATGGCACGATGTACACGACGCGGCAGTTCGTCGAGGAACAAGTCGAACAGGCTTTTGGCCGTGGTCCCTCGCATTATTTTCCGTATGCGTTTTGGGTTGGACAGGATGCAGTCGTGATGCGGTTTTAACATCGCCGCCGTAATTGCCGCCGGCCACGTTGTAGTATCGCAACCGGACCCTATCCGACGCGTTCCAAAACAAGTATTTCCTGACCGCGTACGTCGCCCGGACGTTTTTTAAACGCAGGCCCGTTCTGGCAGCAAGTCCGACGAAATAATTGACTTCAACGTCGATAGGGGCTTCAAACCTGCTGTAGCACAGGCCAGTAGCAGGTTTGATATGTACGCTAATCAGGGCGTGTCCCGCAGGCTTCAACACGCGTGCGATTTCGTATAAGTAATGTTGGCAGTCTGCTTCCAGAAGCTGTGCGAATAGTGATGCCGCGAACGCGAGATCAAATGATCCGTCTTTTGCGCGGAACTGATAGTCGCGCGCCTGCAGCGAACCGTGGGGGTTGTATATTTCATTGGCCAGATCCGCATGGTGAAATTGAAAACTGCCCTCTAATTCCGGGGTGAGATGTTTACGCGACCAATCAATGCTGAGCTTGAGAACATCGAAGCCAATGTAGAGGGCAACCCTCCGCCTCATTGAGGAGAAATCGGGCAGTTTTGCCGCAACCGCACCCAATGTCCAGGACACTCGAATCTGGTTTGAGAAAATGGCTAACTACTTGCGCCCAGGAATGACCGACGAGCAAAAAATACAGTAGTTCATATGTGCCGGTACTGCCCATCAGCATTTGCGGCGGAAGTGCTAATGCATGAGTCCACACGGGATAATCCGCAAAAGTACGATGGGACCCAAAATTTGGGGTGTTGGTAAGGTCTTGGAAGGTTGTCTTGGTCATGGGCCTTTTTGTTTGGGCGACAAATTTGCCGCAAAGATGGTTTATTACGTCCTGTCTCTGGGACGGTCGACGCGTGCTGACGAAAAATTGGTTAACGGATTGAAAGCTAATCCACCAATGCGCCCGTGTTTTTGCCGCTGACCTGACACCACGACGGCGCGAAAAAACGAAAATGTTTTGGGCTTAATTGGCGTTATTGCGATTATTTTTATGCAAGATCATACTTGCGACCAATTACGCGGCTGATCTGGCAAAGGCAGCATCCACCTTCCAGCACATGACTGCATACAAGCAAGCTTAAATCCTACCGTAACAAGCTTAGAAATACACGAGTACAAAATGAAAAGCTATCCATCGCATCAACTGCGCGCGCGCAGAGCTTTGGGGAAAATTTGTACGCTTGCGTTGGTCTTGACTGCGGGGTGCGGCGGCGGTGGCGATCTCTCGGTGGCCAGTCCGCCACCAGTATCAGTAGTTCCTGCCATCGGCGAAATGACTTTGCTGGCGGGCACGGTTGGTGGTGCAGGTGATACTGACGGTGCACCGGGACGCTTCAATCAGCCGACCGCGCTTGCCACGGACGCCTCGGGCAACGTTTACGTGGCGGATACAGCCAACCACACCATTCGCAAAATCACTGCCGCTGGCGTAATCACCCTGGCCGGGAAAGCTGGCGTCTCTGGATTCGCTGATGGCGTCGGTGGTGCGGCGCTGTTTAATTTGCCAGTTGGGGTTGCTGTGGATGCGGCGAGCAACGTCTATGTGGCCGATCATCGCAATGCGGTAATTCGTAAAATCACGCCTACCGGATCGGTGACCACTCTGGCGGGTACAGTTGGCAACTCCAGCAGTATCGATGGATTGGGTACGGCAGCGCAATTCAGCATGCTCAAGGGTGTTGCTATCGATGCAAACGGCATCGTATTTGTTGCCGAAGAAACGCAAGTTCGCAAGCTCACGCCTGCGGGTCTTGTTACAACATTGGCGGCCGGATTCAGTGGTTTGAGCGCACTGACGGTAGACCATACGGGCAATGTTTACGCCGTCGATTCCGGAGCAAGCTTGATCAAGAAAATCACGCCATCCGGTGCGGTGACGACATTTGCAGGTACGATCGCGACCTCGAATGGCATCACGCCGTTCGGATTTGCCGATGGCAGTCTGGGTACTGCAAAGTTCGATCACCCCGCAGGTATTACGGCTCACACTGAAGGGACGCTTTACGTGCTGGACAACACTCGTATTCGCAGAGTGACAGTGGATGGTGTTGTTACTTCTCTGCCCATAAATAAATCCGACGGCACGCGGTTCATTTTTCCAGGGATCAGTACTGCAGGCCTCGCCATCGCGGCTGACGGTAATATTTTCGTCGCCGCACCTGCAGACAACCTCATCAGGAAAGTTTCCCCAAATTTATCCGTGGTCGATATTGCCGGTACGCCGGTGGTAAGCGGCACTGCAGACGGCGCCGGCGCAACAGCAAGATTTTCCGGACCGGGTGATCTCGCCGTCGACGCGAGCGGCAATATTATTGTGATCGATGCGCTTAACAATGCGATTCGCAGGATTACGTCTTCTGGCCTGGTGACGACTGTGGTTTCAGCCGTACGAGACCCCAGTATCAGACTGGCGCCCGGGATAAATTTCAGCTCAGCTTTCCTGCTCGGTCTCGCCATCGACAAATCGGGTGCGTTGCTTGTAGCTGACCCAAATTTGCATCTTATTTACCGGATCGACGTCGATGGCACAAAAACCGTCGTAGCTGGAACCGGTTGGCCGGATGGCGTGTCATCTGGCGGCTTCTTTCCAGTTGTTTCCGGGAGGAGCAAGCCGCTCGGCGTTGCCGTGGACAGCGCAGGAATATTATTCGTGCCCGACGGCGCAATCATTCGCAAAGTCATGGCTGGCGGTATCGATAGCATGCTCGCTTGCACCAATATGCCAACATGTGTGGCAGCGGGAAAGCTGGTCGAAGCGATCACCGTCGACAAGGCCGATAACATCTACGCTGCGCAAGCGGGTGTGATTTTCAAAATAACCCCAACCGGCGCGTCCAGCATTTTGGCTGGCGGCAGCACGATGAAATTCGCGGATGGCACCGGCGAAAGTGCCAGTTTCGGTTCGGTGCAGGCGTTGGCCACGGACGCTGCAGGCAACGTCTTTGTCGCCGATACCAGCAACAACGCGGTGCGCAAAATATCCCCGACCGGAATGGTCACTACGATCGCGGGCAAGGCAGGCGCAGTCGGCGCGGTGCCGGGAGTGCTGCCGTCGAGCCTGAGTGCGCCTGCAGGAATCAGCATCGACGCCGCAGGCTTACTGTATGTGTCGACGGAAAACGCCGTGCTTAAAATAAAGCCTTGAGGCAGTTGCATTCCGCGGGGGCCGCGTGCGTCGGACAGATGGCATTGAAGTTCCATGAAATTCGTCGAGCGCTAAAACGGTCCAATCCTGGCGACATTATCAATCAAGGCTTGCCTGTCTGCCTCTGGTAACACTTTCATCCATTTCACGATCAGGTACGGATGCGCGGTAGGTACATATCCCACCCGTAAATCTACCCGCAGCGCCTTCGCGTCACCGCAATAACCAAACCAAGCCACGCAATCCGTAAGCTTATTTGCCGCCGTTTCCATCAAGACTTGTGCGACGCCGCCACGCGCCCGGCATTCCGCAAAATGAGATTTTGACAACCGGCGGTAGAAATTTTTTCGTACCGCCAGTCCGCCTTCCAGGTACACATCCTGATAGCGAATCCAGTTGCAGAATCCGACGCACTCGCTAGTCCCGTCTGGCCAAGTGTAGATCGCCACAAACTGCCGCCAATGCTCTGGCTGAATCTGCGTTTCCAGAATGAGATAGGCGACAGGAACTGGGAAAATACTGTTGAAACACTCTAGAAATAGCGCACTTGCGAAGTCCGCCGCCTGTCTGGATTCAAATACATGCAGTGCTTCGGTGAATGACGGCATCTGGCTAGCCGGTGAAGTCTATTCACCAACCGCAGAAATGCCAACCCACCGGTCCGATGTCTGGTCGACGACTGAAGGACGAACAGGCGTATTTATGCCAGTCTGTGGTAGATGGGTCCAGCACTGGCGCGGATTTCCAGCGATTTTTGCCTGAAAGCCCCCGCCAAATGGCGTTATACGCGTTTTAATCATGTCGCCAAGCCCAAAATTACCTTCCGCCTGCTTTCATGTCAGCCGTCCATGACAATGCTTGAACTTCTTGCCCGACCCGCACCAGCACGGCTCATTACGACCGACTTTAATATCATTGCGAACGTAGGGCTGCGCCGCTTGTTGTTCCGCGGTCTTGTCGTTGTCGGCAAGCGCTTCGTCGTAATCGGCGTGGTGATATTGCACATTCTGCGCAGCTTTCGTCGCCGCATCTTCCGCTGCTTTCTCCGCCGCAGCGACTTCGTCCGCCGAACGTACTTGCACCTGAATCAGGATCTGCGTCACTTCGCGTTTGATACCGTCAAGCATGTTGCTGAACAACTCGAACGCCTCGCGTTTGTATTCCTGCTTCGGCTGTTTTTGCGCATAGCCGCGCAGATGAATGCCCTGGCGCAGATAGTCGAGCGAGGCCAGATGTTCGCGCCAGTGAGAATCGATGGATTGCAGCATGATCGAGCGCTCGTACTGGTGAAGTAGCGCAGGATCGACCGCTTGGAACTTGGCGCGGTAATCGGCATTGGCCTGCTCCACAACGCGGGCGGCAATTTTGTCGCTATCGAGTTCGGCTTCTGTCTTCATCCATTCATCAATCGGCGCCTGAATGCTGAAGTCAGCAGCCAGCGTAGTCATTAGTGCGGACACGTCCCACTGTTCTTCGACCGTATTCGGCGGCACGAATTGATTCACCACCCCTGCCAGTACACCGCCACGCATGCCGACAATGGTTTCTGATATGTCGTCGGCGTCAAGTAACTCATTGCGCTGTTGATAGATCACTTTGCGCTGGTCGTTGGCCACGTCATCGTACTCCAGCAATTGTTTGCGCATATCAAAGTTACGCGCTTCCACTTTACGCTGCGCGTTTTCGATCGCCCGTGAAACCATGCCCGCCTCAATCGCCTCACCCTCTGGAATTTTCAATCGCGCCATGATCGATTTCAATCGATCACCTGCGAAAATTTTCAGCAGAGGATCTTCGAACGACAGGAAAAAACGCGAAGAGCCGGGATCGCCCTGGCGACCGGCACGACCGCGCAACTGGTTGTCGATACGCCGCGATTCATGGCGTTCCGAACCTACTATGTGCAGTCCGCCTGCGTCGACGACCGTCTTGTGCAAAATGTCCCAGTTGGTTTTTATTTCGGCAATTCGCAGCTCTTTCTGCGCGTCAGACAATGCGTCGTCGGCCTTGACAATCTGCATTTCTGGATCAGGATTACCGCCCAATACAATGTCGGTGCCGCGGCCGGCCATGTTGGTGGCGATGGTGATTTGCTTTGGCTTGCCCGCCTGCGCGACGATTGTTGCTTCGCGCGCATGTTGTTTGGCATTCAATACTTCGTGCGGAAGTTTTTCGCTGGTGAGCAACGTGGAAAGCAATTCCGAATTTTCGATCGACGTGGTGCCCAACAGCACCGGCTGGCCGCGCTCATGGCAGTCCTTGACGTCGATGACAATGGCATTGTGTTTTTCCTTCGCGCTGATGTACACCAGATCGTTGGTATCTTTGCGTGTCATCGGCTTGTTGGTGGGGATAATCACAGTTTCCAGATTGTAAATACTCTGAAATTCAAACGCCTCGGTGTCGGCCGTGCCGGTCATACCCGAAAGTCTGCTGTAAAGGCGGAAATAGTTCTGGAAAGTAATCGACGCCAGCGTCTGCGATTCGTGCTGAATTTTTACGCCTTCTTTCGCTTCCACTGCCTGGTGCAGCCCTTCCGACCAACGGCGGCCTGCCATCATCCTTCCAGTAAATTCGTCGACGATGACTACTTCTCCATCCTGTACGACGTACTGCTGATCGCGATGGTAGAGCGCATGCGCGCGCACGGCGGCGTAGAGATGGTGAATCAGCATAATGTTGGCCGGATCGTAGAGCGACGCGCCTTCCGGCAGCAGTCCGTTCTTTACCATCAGCGCCTCGGCGTGCTCATGTCCCGTCTCGGAGAGCAATACTGTGTGCTGTTTAAGATCGACCAGGTAATCGCCCGTCGCGTCTTCGGCTTCCTGCGCAGCCAAGTGTGGAACCAGCGCGTTGATCTTCACATACATCGCGGCGGAATCTTCGGCTTGGCCGGAAATAATCAGCGGCGTGCGTGCTTCATCGATCAGGATCGAATCGACTTCATCGACAATGCCGAAATTGAGGCCGCGCATGACGCGCTCGTTCTTGTTCGTTACCATGTTATCGCGCAGGTAGTCAAAGCCGAATTCGTTGTTGGTGCCGTAAGTGATGTCGGCTTTAAAAGCGATTTGCTTGGTGTCGTGCGGCATTTGCGACAGATTGCAACCAACCGTGAGGCCCAGGAAATTGTGCAGCCTGCCCATCCACTCGGAATCGCGTTGCGCCAGGTAATCGTTCACCGTCACCACATGTACACCTTTGCCGCTGAGCGCATTCAGGTACGAGGGCAGCGTTGCCACCAGCGTTTTTCCCTCACCGGTGCGCATTTCGGCAATCTTGCCATCGTTCAGCACCATCCCGCCGATCAATTGCACATCAAAATGCCGCATACCGAGGGCGCGTATGCTGCCCTCGCGCACCACCGCAAACGCTTCCGGCAACAACTGCGCGAGCGTCTCACCTTTGGCAAAGCGGTCTTTGAATTCATCGGTCTTGGCTTTAAGCTCGGCATCGGTCAATTTTGCAATCGCCGGTTCGAGTGCATTGATAAGCACCACGGTCTTGCGATATTGCTTGAGTAGGCGCTCGTTGCGGCTGCCAAAAATGGATTTCAAAAAGTTGTCGAGCATGTGAGGCTTTCTTTTTATCGTCGCGAAAAAGCGGCGTGGAATTCAGTCAAAAATTGGCAGGAATGTCAGAACGCATCGTGCAGCACAGGGTGCGCGTGAGCAGATGGGGACGTGCAGCGCCAATCACAATCCTGCCTCTAAAACTTCAAGGCAGATTGCAATCAGCGTGCTGCGATAATTACGGGGCGCGGGCGGATTTAGTTGCAACCGCAGGTTCCTGCGCCTTGGAGAAGGACAAGAAGCGGTTGGGATTCAGCGGAACGCTGTTTTCGCGTACTTCAAAATGCAAGTGCGGGCCGGTGGCACGACCCGACTGGCCCAGCTCGCCGATACGCTGGCCTTTGAGCACGATGTCACCGACCTTGACGTTCATTTTCGACAGATGCGCGTAGCGGGTCGTGAGGCCATTGTCGTGATCGACATCGATCATCTTGCCGTATTCGGAATGAATTTCGGCGGCCGACACCACCCCACCTGCCGCGGCAAGAATGTCTGAGCCAGGAGCGGCGATAAAATCCACCCCGGTGTGAAACGCCTGCAGCCCGTTAAATGGATCGATGCGATAGCCAAAATTTGATGAATGATAGCCTGTTGTGACCGGCAGGGTGGTAGGAATCGCCTTGGCAGCCAGTCGACCCGCCATCAATACAGAATCAAACACGCCTAGTTTGTCGCTGCGATCATCGAGCGAGCGCGAAATATCCGCCAGCCTGGACTCAAAATCCTTGAAGGAAATTTCCTCGGAAAGTGCTTTGGATGGCGCGGGGCCACCTTGCCCCGGGGTTTCGGAAAAACGGAATTCTTCCGTTTTAATGCCCGCTGCTCTCCCCAGACGTTCGCCAAATGCATCCAGACGCATCAGGCGAGCCTGCAACTCACCGAGTTTCACGGCCAGCGAATTCAACTGCTCGCGCATGTCTTTTTCAGCTTGCTGGGCATTTTGCTGCGTGAGCGTGGAGATAAGGCTCTGAATAAACGGGTTTTGAATATCCACCGCGTATTTCATCGTGACCCAGTAGGTGCCCAGCGCAAACATAAAGCCAGCGCTGATAAAGCCACACACCGCCATGATAATCTGCGACTGTGAAATCGTCACAATGCGGCTTTTGGCCAAACTGTCCGATACGAGAATAATATTCATCTAATACTCCTGCCCAAATCTGAAATGCCTGCCATGGTGCCCAAGACACAGACCGACGCTAAACCTCAATCAGCCACCAAACCACAAAACGGCGCCAGGCCCATCCATGCCCTGCTGCGCGAAAATGAGACGCTACTGCCGTTTCACCAGCGGCTGCGCCAGCTTTCCAAACTTCAAAAAACTTTTGTCGATGCCCTACCGCCCGGCCTTATTGACTCAAGCCGCATCGCTACACTGGAGGGGTCGACAATGGTTATTGCAACAGCCAACGGTGCCATAGCTGCAAAATTAAAGCAGATGTTGCCGCGTCTGTTGGAGAGCTTCGGTGAAAAATATTGTCAAAATAAAAAGCAATATCAAGAGGTTACCGCAATTTCTGTGATCGTGCAACCCGAGTTTTTTGTTGCCGAAAGCCAGCGCCGCGTCAGCCTACCTCGCCAGCCTATGCCGTATCAAAAGTTGCTGGAACTGGCTGAATCCTTGGAAGATTCTCCACTGAAAACCGCGCTGGACAGCATCGCGAGCAAAAATAAGCGGACACTTACTAACAAAGAAAATAAGCGCTAAAGAAACACTAGCCGTTCGACAACATAAATCAAGGCAATTACCGCTGCAAACAACAATGTCACCTTGATAATATTTGTAGTCAATTTTAAAAAGCGTGGGTTTTTAGTGAACAGGAAGCCCAGAAATGCCGCCGACCCCGCAATCACCGCGACCATCAACAATAGCCGTAAGCCAATCAGCATGACAAGTGTCCGGCGAGTTAGTGGGGTGCAAGCGCCATATTGCCGAATGCCGCAGGCAACTGATCGCGCTTATCGAACGTCACAAACTCAAACGCCGCCTCATCTGCCAACAGCATGCGTACCAATTGATTGTTCATGGCGTGGCCGGACTTGATACCGTGAAATGCGCCAATCAACGGATGCCCCAGCATATAAATATCACCAACCGCGTCGAGCGCCTTGTGCTTTACAAATTCGTCGTCAAACCGCAGTCCCTCGCTGTTTAACACACGAAAATCATCAATCACGATGGCGTTATCCAGCGAACCACCGCGACCCAAGCCCATCTCGCGCAACATTTCCACGTCGTGGGTAAATCCGAATGTCCTTGCACGTGCAACCTCTTTGGCAAAAGATACATCGGCAAAATCGATCTCAACATCCGACGCTGCCTTGCTGAATACAGGATGATCGAACTCGATCGTAAATTTGAGCTTGAATCCGTTGAATGGCGCAAGCGAAACGTAGCGATCCTCTGCCTTTAATTCCATCAGCTTTTTCACGCGGATATAACGTTTTGCGCGACCCTGCTCTTCAATGCCGGCCGATTGGAGCAAAAACACAAACGGGCCGGCACTGCCATCCATAATCGGCACTTCCTCGGCGGATAAATCAACGTAAGCGTTATCGATCCCCAAGCCGGCGAACGCCGACATCAAGTGTTCAACCGTGGCGACTTTTGCGCCCGATTCAGGATTCTCGATTCGCGTAGACATGCGCGTGTCGTTCACATTGAGCGCGTGGGCCCGCACCATGGGTGCGCCTGGCAAATCGGTTCGGCAAAAAACGATGCCGGTATCGGGACCCGCTGGGCGAATCAACATCTCAACACGATGGCCGAGATGCACCCCGACCCCGGTGGCGCGGACTTTATTCTTGAGGGTGCGTTGCTTGATCATGTCTGAGTGGGCTTAGGCGGTGGACTATTACATTGCAGCAAGTTTAACATTTTCAAGCATGGGACCGACCTCGCAAGAGCACCGGTTATCGCTGTTTTGCCTTTCCGGCCGCAGATTCAGGTATTGCATTTTCCGCTGCGCCGGCAGCGGCATGCTGGTCACCAGTAACACTTTTTGCCGGGCAAATCTTGTAGGATGGACATTTCCTGCAGCCAATGGCAATTGCAACCGCGCAGATGACCATGCGGTTTACCTAAGCATATGGTGGCGATCTCATGATCATACAGTCGTCGCGCATACATCCCTCTGTCCGCTTTTTAGTCAACAGCACGCCTGTTAAAACGCGCGAAATCTATGGTCATTAAGATCGAGTTCCGCCCGCAACGCACGGTAATCCGGACACATCCGTTCTACCTCCGCCCAGAAAGCGGCCGAATGATTCATGTGCCGCAAATGGGCGAGTTCATGACAAACCACGTAATCAATCAAGGCGCACCGCGCTTTGATCAGTCGCCATGAAAAACGCACCTCACGACGAGAATTGCAACTTCCCCAGCGGCTATTGGCACTCGACAGAAAAACGCGCGGCGGCGACAGGCCGTGCAACTTGGCAAAAAAGAAAGCGCGCTGCGCAAAATGCGGCAATGCTTGTTTTTTGTACCATTGGGTAACTGCTTTCTCGACCACCGCCAGGTCGGTAAATCTGCCCCGCACCAACAAGCGCTCCATCAACTGCTCAACCACTGGTTTGGTTTGCGGCGCATGGGCGTCAATATCGATCATCAACGTCAAAGCGTTCCCCATGAATGGCAAGTCGGTACCGGTGAGCCAAATCTGCGGCACGATCCGGCGATGCGACCATTCATCGAGTTTTTTCAGTACCCAGGTCGCATTGTTACCGATCATTTCTTCCACCGCTGAAATCGGCGTCGAAAGTGCTACCGCTACGGTCATGCCGGAGCCGTCGACCTTCAGACCAACCCCGCGTCGACCCCGCCGCCTGACCAATTTGTAATCGACGCGGTGACCTTGCAGCGCAATACTGTGTTCAGCGTCCTCGATATTGGTGGGCGGGTCTTTTTTTAATTTGAAAAACATTTCACCCTTATCGTTGTTCCGCTATTTGACTTTTCAGGCGTGGAACCGTCCTAAGCACAAGCTGGAGCCAGCTTAAGCATTTCACCCTCTATCCAAGTTTCAACTTCAGCAATGACGGCCGCCGGTTCGCGTCCCGCAGTCATAATTGGTGGTCCGATGCTCACCGTAACCCTGCCCGGATACTTCATAAACGCATTGCGACGCCAGCATTCGCCTGCGTTGTGCGCAATTGGCAGTATCGGCGTGCCGGTCTTGGCCGCAAGCCACGCCCCGCCGATACCATAACGTCCGCGTTGCCCAGGTGCAATGCGCGTGCCTTCAGGAAAAATCGAGACCCACAATCCGCGGCTGATGCGTTCGCGGCCTTGCTCCTCAATTTGATGAACCGCGCGCTTGCCGCTTTTGCGGTCAATGGCAATCGACTGTAATGCATAAAGCACCCAGCCGATAACCGGCACCCACACCATTTCCCGCTTGATGATCCAGACCGCGCGGGGCAGCAGCGTCAAAACAAAAACGGTCTCCCAGGCCGATTGGTGTTTGGCCATCGACACACAGGGATAGGCGGGAATATTTTCGCGACCCTTCACCCAGTAATCGATGCCACAGATCACTTTCGCCAGCCAGATAATGCTTTTCCCCCAGCTTTTTGCAAGGTCGTAACCGCTGTTGTAATGAATGAAAATCAGCGGCACCACAAAAATGCCATAAGCGGTTGTGACCAGGATGGACGCCAAAAAAAATAGTAAAGAGCGAATTAACACCATGCGTCGGATTGCCTTTTCTAATTTACCAAACCTGCACGCGCGCGGAATCCTCGACCAGAAATTGCACGGCCTCGGTCAAATCGGCAAAAATCTTGGTGCCACGCGGCAATCCGGCCTTCTCTTTGGTTTTTTTGCCCTTGCCGGTGAGTACCAGAATCGGCGCACAACCCACTTTGGCAGCGGCCTCAAGATCACGCAGCGAATCGCCAATTGCCGGTACGTTGCTGAGCCCCGTCTGAAACCGTGCGGCGATATCTTCAAACATCCCGGTGTCAGGCTTACGGCAATGGCAATGCTGCTCGGCGGTACACGGACAAAAGAAAATTGCGTCAATCCGGCCGCCGCGGCGAAATACCAGCTCCATCATTTTGTCGTTGATCGCGTTAAAGGTAGCCATATCAAACAACCCCCGCCCGATGCCGGACTGGTTGGTGGCGACAACCACGCGATAACCATTCTGATTCAGACGCGCAATCGCTTCCACCGCGCCATCGATGGGCTTCCATTCATCTGGCGATTTTATAAACTGGTCACTATCGTGGTTAATCACGCCATCGCGGTCGAGAATCACCAGCTTCGTTTGGATACTCATAGATTGGATTCTACGTGATGCGAATCAGCGCCCGATCATGCGGCAAGTTTGGAAAGGTCAGCGACTTTATTCATCAAGACGTGGAGGTCGCTTAGTAACGCCATTCGGTTTTCGCGCAGCGCCGCGTCCTCCGCGTTGACCATCACGCGATCAAAAAAGGCATCTACCGGGGTTTTTAGCGGCGCGAGGGCCTGCAGCGCTCCGGCGAAATCGTTGGCCGTGTAGCACTTGTCGAACACTGGCCGCGCCGCCTGAAGCGCATCGAACAACGCCCTTTCTGCCGGCTCCACAAACGCTTTCACGTCGGCATTGGTAAACCGTTTTTCTGCTTTTTTTAGGATGTTGCCGATACGCTTGTTGGCAACGGCCAAACTCGCCGCTTCCGGAAGTTTCTGGAACTCCCGCACTGCATCAAGCAGGGCTGGCACTTCACCAAGAATGCCTGGTTTTTTTGAAAGAATTGATTCAATTTCAAGTGTTGAATAAGCCAATTCACGCAAGTACCCCTTCAGACGGTCATGGATGAATTCCAATATTACGGACTGCTGGAAGCCTCTTTGTGCGGCGACTCCGTCCGGGCCCGACACTATTGCATCGTCAGGAACGAGCGCGCACGCGCGCCCGATCAAGTCGAAAACGTTAATCGGCAACTTTTTTTCGACCAGCATTCGCGCCACGCCCAGCGCGTGCCGCCGCAGCGCAAACGGATCCTTGTCACCGCTCGGTTGCTGACCAATGCAGAACATGCCCGCCAGCGTTTCCATCTTGTCTGCCAGCGCCACCGACAGCGCAACGGGCGAATCCGCGAGTCTATCGCCCGCGAACCGTGGCTGATAATGCTGGGCGACAGCGTCGGCAACTATCGGCGATTCACCATCGTGTAATGCATAGTAGCGGCCCATGGTGCCCTGCAACTCCGGAAATTCTCCTACCATGTCGGTGAGAAGATCGCCTTTTGCGAGGTAGGCGGCGCGTTTTGCCTGCTCGACATCCGCCCCGATCGCAGCTGCGATGTGTGCCGCAAGCACACAGACCCGCTCAACGCGCTTGCCCTGCGTCCCCAGCCTGTTGTGATACACCACGCCGGCAAGTCCAGGGATGCGATCAGCCAGTTTTGTCTTCTTGTCCGTCTCAAAAAAGAAACGCGCATCGGCTAGCCTTGGACGAATCACCCGCTCATTACCTTCGATCACGGTTCGCGGGTCATCCAACCGCATATTGCTGACAATCAGGAACCGGCTCGACAGCCCGCCTTCGGACAGGAACAACGGAAAATATTTCTGATTAAATTTCATCGTCAGCACCAGGCACTCTGTCGGTACCTGTAAAAACTCGACATCAAATTTACCGACGTACACCGTTGGCCGTTCGACCAATGCTGTTACTTCATCGAGCAGCGCCGCGTAACCTTCCGGGTCGCCCAGCGTGTCGCCAGTTTGTTCGGCGTGCACAAATAGCAGGCGGTTGATTTCGTCCCGGCGTTTTTCGAAGCTGGCGATAACGCCGCCTTCGTTTTCCAAACGCGTTTCGTATTCGTCGGCGTGGTTGAGAACTACCTCTGCGACACCCTGAAAGCGATGGCCGTGCGTGGTGCGGCCGGCTTGCAGGCCAAGCGCGTGAACGGGGATAACTTCTGCACCATATAAAGCGACCAATTCGTGCGCGGGACGCACGAATTGAACGGTGGTTGCGCCATCAGCGAGTTGATAGTTCATCACTTTTGACACGGGTAGACGCGCAATTGCCTCCTCCAGCGCCGCTTGCAATGCCACCAGAAGTGTCTGGCCTTTTGCAATGTCACGATAGACCAACTGATCGACCTTGCCGTCGCTCTCGCGCTGCAACTGCGCCAGCGGGATATGTCCAAGCGACCGGGCGCCGAGTTTCTTCAGCAGCGCTGGCGTGGCATTTCCATTTTTATCGACGCCGACCGCCACCGGCATGAGTTTTTCGTTATTCGGCTGGTCCGGCGCAACTGGCCAAACTCTCGTGATTTTGACCGCCAACCGTCGCGGTGTCGCATACGTTGAGATCTCATACCCCGGCGCCAACAGGCTGCGGCTGTCCAACGCATGCGCGACGCCTTGGGCAAACGCGTCGCCCAGCCGTTTCAAGGACTTTGGCGGCAACTCTTCGGTGAAAATTTCAACCAATAACGTTGCTGAAGTCATGCGGCCACGCGCTTGGACCCATGCAACATTGGAAAGCCCAGTCGCTCACGCGATTCAAGATAGCTCTGCGCCACACTGCGCGCCAGGTTGCGGATGCGACCCATATAAGCGGCGCGTTCGGTGACCGAGATGGCGCCCGCAGCATCCAGCAGATTAAACGAATGTGCCGCTTTCAATATTTGCTCGTACGCGGGCAGCGCCAGCTGTTTTTCCATCAGCGACTTTGCGTTGCCTTCGAAATCAACAAAGTGGCGCAACAATGCGTCCACATTTACGTGCTGGAAATTGTAAGTCGATTGCTCGATCTCATTTTGGAGAAAGACATCGCCATAACTTAACCGTCGTTCATTGCCATTCTCTTTCCAGCTCGTCCATACCAGATCGAAGACATTTTCCTTATTTTGCAAATACATCGCGAGTCGTTCCAGCCCATAAGTAATTTCGCCAGTGATCGGCTCGCATGCGATGCCACCCACCTGCTGAAAATACGTGAACTGGGTGACTTCCATGCCGTTGAGCCACACCTCCCAGCCGAGGCCCCATGCACCCAGCGTAGGATTCTCCCAATCGTCCTCGACAAAACGCACATCGTTTTTCTGCAAATCCAGACCGAGCGACGTGAGAGACCCCAGATACAGCTCAAGAATATCAACTGGAGAAGGCTTCAGCACCACCTGAAACTGATAGTAGTGCTGCAGGCGATTTGGATTTTCACCATAGCGTCCATCCTTGGGGCGGCGGGATGGCTGCACGTAGGCCGCGCGCCACGGCTCGGGCCCGAGTGCTCGCAAGAATGTGGCGGTATGCGAGGTGCCAGCGCCTACTTCCATATCATAAGGCTGCAACAGGGCACAGCCTTGCTGATTCCAGTAATGCTGGAGTTTGAGGATAATTTCTTGAAAGGTGATCATGAATGCGAAGAAAATCTTGCGCTAAACTAGTAATTTTACGTGTTAGCCCCTCGTAACGCAAAATTCATGCTCCTCGAAAAGTGAAAGCCATGTCCCTGCAACTTTCTATGCCCCCGACTACCGGCAATGAAACACCATACGTTTGGCAAACTTGTCTGAACGTAGAAGGCGCACCCGCGACGCCCTATCAACAGCACTTCAATCCGCAACTGCTTGAAGTGCTCGCCCATCCACCCCGTGTGCTATTGGATGTAGGTTGCTCATCGGGCAACCTCGGCGCACACATCAAACGCATCCATCCCGGCTGCCGTACTATTGGCATCGAGCCAAACCGCGCCACCGCCGAGCTGGCCGCGCAACGTCTTGACCAGGTCTTGTGTGGAAAATTTGAGGATTTCAACCTTGCGGACGAAGGCATCGCGCA
>JAYVKG010000233.1:0-2717 GCA_043768625.1 Betaproteobacteria bacterium | reverse complement strand
GAGCCAACAGGATGAACTTGACCAAGTCGGTCTTGCTTTTGACCGGATGGCGGAAGCGCTGGAACGCCGCGAAGCAGATTTGCTTATGACCAATCGTTGGCTGGCGAACGCGCAGCGCATCGCCAAGCTTGGTCATTGGGAATTCGATCTCTCAACCAATCGCGGCTGGTGGTCAACCCAATATTCGGATATTTTTTCAGAAAAGGCGTCCGATTACTCATTCGAGGTCTTTCTGGAATGGGTGCATCCAGACGACAAAAAACGCGTGGCTGATGCCTATGCACGCATAGTGACCACCAAGGCACCCACTGCTATCGAATACCGAACCGTTGGAAAGCACGGTAGATTGCGCTGGCTGCATGTGATTGGCGAATGTGTTGGCAATGACGATGGGCCGCCTGTAAAGCTTTTCGGCATCATTCAGGACATTACCGATCGAAAAAAAGTTGAGGCGTCGCTAAAACTATTGGAAGCGGCAGTAAGTAGTGCCAACGACATGATCCTCATCACCGAGGCGGTGCCAGTTGACGAAACGGGGCCCCGCATCGTGTTCGTCAACGACGCACTCGAAAAGCGAACCGGCCACAGCAAAAAAGAGGTGTTGGGAAAAAGCCCGCGCCTTTTGCAAGAGGCAACTACCAGCCGCGAATCGCTGACGCGTATTCGCGCGGCAATGAAAAGCTGGACACCCGTGCGCGAAGCGCTGATCAATTACTCCAAAGTGGGCATGCCTTTCCGGGTAGAGCTGGACATCGCGCCAATAGCCGACGAAACAGGCCTGCTTAGCCACTGGGTGGCGATTGGGCGCGACATAACCGAAACTAAAAATGCGGCAACGGCTTTGGTTGCGAGCGAGGAACGTTACCGGCTGCTGTTCAACGCGAATCCGTTGCCCATCGTCATGTTTGACGCGACCACCCTCCGGTATGTGAACGCCAATGAGACGTTTTGCCACCAATATGGCTATGTTCAGTCAGAGCTGCAAGACCAGCGCGTTACGGACCGGCACATACCGAAAACATTTGAATCACTCCGGTCGGAAATTCAGGCGTTGCCAATTGGCATATCAATCCTCAAAGGTGTGCGCCATGTCAAGCGGGATGGCAGCCTTATCAATGTCGAAGTAACCAGAATAAAAACCGAAATTGATGGCCAACAGGTGCTGATCACATCGCCCTTGGATGTGACCGACCGCGTACTTGCAGAAAACGCGTTGATGGCTAGCGAGGAGCGCTATCGCCAGCTGTTTGAGAGCAATCCACTACCGCTATGGGTCTACGACTTGGACACGCTAGCTTTTCTGGATGTCAACAATGTTGCCTGCGAACGTTATGGATACTCGCGTGACGAATTTCTGGCGATGACCATGTGTGATATCCGGCCAGCGGAAGACATCGCGACATTCAAACAAAGAATTCCGCATGATGGCACCACGCGGCTTAATTTCGGTCCATGGCGCCATCGGCGCAAAGACGGTACGGTAATGATGGTGGAGATCAACAGCCATGACGTGAACATGCACGGCCGCAAGGCGCGCTTTGTCTGCCCAATTGAGGTCACCCAAAAACTGTACGTGGAGGAAGAAATTCGGCGGATGAACCTGCTACTGGAACGCAAGGTCGAATTGCGGACTGAAGAGCTTGCGCGTTCGCTTGCCTTGCAGCAAAGCCTGTTCGACAATGTACCGCAAATCGTCTGGTTGGCTGATCTGAACGGTTCTATTACATTTGCCAATCGTATCTGGTCGGAGAAAATCGGCCTCGTTGCCGATGAATGGAGGGGCGAGGGATGGAGCAGAGCCCTGCACCCGGAGGATCTGGATCGTGTGATGCAGGAGTGGCTGGCCGCCGCGCCGGTCAAGGCCAGTTTTGAAATTGAATATCGTTTATTACATCGCAACGGCGGATATCACCACTATCAGGTTAACGCGCGCCGGACGCTGACACACAGCGGGGAACCGATATGCTGGGTGGGAATTTGCAGCGACGTGACAAACAGCCGCGCCCGCGAGGAAGCGTTGCGGTTTGCCAATCAGGAACTTGAAGCATTTTCATACTCGGTTTCGCATGATCTGCGCGCGCCACTGCGAGCTATCGATGGCTTTAGCGAGCGGCTTCAACTCGAGTCTGCTGAGCGGATTGATGTCCAGGGCCGTCACTACCTTGATCGTATTCGGGCAGGCGCGGCGAACATGAACAGGCTTATCGATGATTTACTGAGCCTCTCCCAAGTCACACGCGGCAGTATGGCGATGGGCAAAGTGGATCTCAGCATGCTGGCGCGCCAGGTGTTCGACGAATTGCGCCAACGCGAGCCAGGACACCCAGCTAAAATTGTCATCATGGAAAATATGACTGCCCGAGGTGACGCCCATCTCCTGCGGATACTTTTCGTCAACCTCATTGGCAATGCACTCAAGTTTTCCGGTAAACGCGAAATTAGCCGGATAGACGTCGGAGAGACTACCATCGGGGGCAATATCTCAACTTTTTTTGTGCGCGACAATGGTGCAGGCTTTGATCCGGCATATTCGTCAAAGATTTTTGGCGTTTTTCAACGCTTGCATAGCGCGGCAGAGTTTCCCGGCACAGGAATTGGATTGGCAACAGTACAACGTATCGTGCATCGCCACGGAGGTCGCGTCAGCGCGCAAGGCACACTAGACGTCGGCGCAACGATTTATTTCTCGCTGCGTGGCGACTGAATTAACCCCCCCA
>JAYVKG010000232.1:0-4966 GCA_043768625.1 Betaproteobacteria bacterium | reverse complement strand
TAGTTTACCTAATTCGGAACAATTGTCACATTTAACGTATCCCGCAATCGCGGCAACTTTTTCCACCCGTTATTCTGCCATGCGCGCTGAAAAAACGTTGGCAGGCGCACATGATAACGGTAGCTTTCCTTGTAAAACGCAATCTGATCAGAATCTCTGCCACGACACACGGTCAGACGGTGCCATTGATGAAAAATAGCGGGAACAATACCGTTGCAGCCAGTGCGCCGCCCGCCGTTATTTAGGCTGCGAAGGCGCGCCAGTGCTTGAGTTTGTCTTTTTACATTATTTAAACCCCTAATATTGGCGCTTAATCCAGCTTTTGCACAGAAAACATCATGGCATCGCGTTAGTTGGTGTTCCCGCTGTGCGCCACGCCGCACAAAGGGCCGCTGGCAATTCGCACCAGCAGGGCGCTTGCCGGTGCAAAGAAGCACGCTGATGATGCGTCGCCACGCGAATATTTTGCCAATGCCGGTTGGGTTTGCGCCGGAAATGTGCCCGGGCGCAGCCGAATGGCTCAATCCGCAAAGCAATAACTATGTAGGAACACTGCCCAGTTATGTTAATAGAACACCGTCTGGTCGATTTAATTCTAAACCGTATTGTTTGAAAGACGATGTGCCAAACCTCACATTAAATACGTTTCAGCTCACCTCGGGTTTGAAGCATTGCACCGCAACCATCGTCAGATAAACAGACGTGACAGGCCCCTACCGGCACCTGCTTCAACAAACGCGCAACGTTCGACCTCGGACCGGGCAGATTTTATTGGGTGGAAGTCATGCCGTCTGGAGCTATAAAAGCAAAGTCCAGCACTGGAGCGGCCTGCAGGGCAATATTGCTTGATAAAGCGCTACTATGCTTGATCCGCATCAATAATAACGGCTGTTACTTTGCCGTCGCGTAATGAACCGTGTCAATATCGGTCCAGACGCGGTGAGACAGGCGTCGGCAGTGCAAGGCATTTTCCCCGTTAAAATCGATCCTGACCAACCGCTTCCCTAGGAAAAAAAGCAACATGCCCAAATTTTTTTATGGCGTATTTGTCGCCGGTATCACTTCGCTTTATTCATTTGCGGTCCTGCCGGCGCAATTGCCTGTTGGTATCACCAAAATTACCTCGGTCGAGGGCATTACCCAGTATCGACTGCCGAATGGTCTCGACGTCTTGATCGCGCCGGACCCATCCAAACCGCAGATTGTTGTGAACATCACCTACAAAGTGGGATCTCGCCACGAAAATTACGGCGAGACGGGGATGGCGCACCTACTTGAACACATGCTTTTTAAAGGATCGAAAAAGCACCCTAAGATCACCGACGAATTCACCATGCGAGGCGCCCAGTGGAACGCATCGACCTGGAACGATCGCACCAATTATTACGAGGTTTTCACGGCTTCAGACGAGTATCTTGAATGGGCGCTGTCAATGGAAGCGGACCGAATGGTCAACTCCTTCATACGCCGCTCTGACCTCGCGTCCGAAATGCCGGTGGTACGCAATGAATTTGAGATTGGTGAAAACGATCCAACCAGTATCCTCAGCGAGCGCATCGTGTCGACCATGTTTTTGTGGCACAACTACGGTAAATCCACTATCGGCGCGCGTTCGGATATTGAGAATGTGCCGATCGTGCGCTTGCAAGCTTTTTATAAACAACACTATCAACCCGACAACGCGGTCCTCACGGTGGCGGGTCGGGTGGATGAGGCCAAAGTGCTGGCGATGGTCGTAAAATATTTCGCGGCCATCCCAAAACCGACGCGCAATCTACCCGCCCTGTATACCGAGGAACCGGTACAGGATGGCGAACGCTTAGTGAAACTGGAACGCGTGGGCGACCTGCAGGTGGTCGCGGCGGGCTACCATGTGCCGCCAATGGCGCACCCCGACTTTGCCCTCACTGTGTTGTTGTCCGACGTATTGACGAATACCCCCTCGGGACGCCTGCACAAGGCGATGGTGGAAACAAAAAAAGCCACCAGCGTTGCCGGATACAACTTCGAAAACCGCGATCCGACCGTAACGCTGATGTGGGCAGAGCTTCGTACGGAACAATCGCTTGATGAGGCGCGGCAGATTTTTGTGAAGACCCTGGAAAGCTTTGCAGCAAATCCGCTGACAACGGCAGAGCTAGATCGTGCCAAGTCCAAAATGCTCAAAGAAATTGACCTCACCATTAATTCTTCGGTAAATCTCGCGCTGAGGTTGTCCGAAGCCGTCGGCGCTGGCGACTGGCGACTGTTTTTTTTGCAGCGTGATCGCCTGCGCGCTGCAACCGCCGCAGATGTCCAGCGGTCTGCACTGAATTACCTGAAGCCGGCCAATCGCACGCTGGGGATTTTTGTGCCCGTCGCCAAGCCGGATCGCGCTGACGTACCGAAGATTGCCGATGTGAGCGCGGTAGTACAAGGTTACCGGGGCGATCCACCCATCGCGATCGGCGAAGCGTTTGACGCGACACCGGAGAACATCGAAAAACGGGTCAAGCGAGAGCAGTTGCCGGGCGGCATAAAAACAGCCTTTCTAGCCAAGAAAACCCGCGGCGAAACGGTAAACGTGCAGATGGTTCTAAGCTTTGGAGACGAAGCCAACCTCAAAGGGCAGCGTATCGCGGCCGAGATGGCAGGAGGTATGCTCATGCGTGGCACGATAAACAAAACCCGCGAACAATTGCGTGAAGAAATCGACAAACTGAAGGCCAGCATTGCAGTTGCTGGCAGTGCGACCGGCGCATACGTAACTATTTCGGCCAAGCGTGATACCTTGAAGTCGGCACTGAAACTGGCGGCGGAAATGCTGCGAGAGTCCAGTTTTCCAAGTCAGGAATTTGAGTTGCTCAAGGAAGAACAGCTGGCTGGTCTGGAGCGCTCCACCTCAGATCCGGCATCGCGAGCGACCGAGGCGCTAGATCTGCATTTTAATATTTATCCGATTGGAGATGTACGCCGCGCCACCAGCCTGGCGGACTCCATCGCCGCGACCAAGGAAGTAAAATTGGCCGACGCGAAAGCGTTCTATCGCGATTTTTTTGGCGCCAACAACGCGCAGATTGCCATCGTCGGGGATTTTGACGAAGCGATGGCCAAACAAGAACTCACACAATTATTTGGCGGCTGGCAATCGGCGAAATCGTTCCAGCGACTGGTTGCAGAGTATCGTGCCATTCCGCCCGCGGCCAAAGTAATTGAAACGCCTGACAAGGAAAGCGCAACATTCATGGCGCGCGTAAACGTGCCGCTGAGTGAAAGCGATCCCGACTACGCCGCGATGAAAATTGCCGACTGGATGTTGGGTGGCGGTGCCGACTTTGCAGCGCGGCTGGTCGCGCGCATCCGGGTCAAAGAAGGATTGAGCTATACCGTCTATTCGAGCCTCGACGCAAATGCGATTGATCGCGCCGGCAGTTGGCTCGTGTACGCGCAATATGCGCCGCCAGCGAAGGCGCGGGTTGAAGCGTCGTTTCGAGACGAAATGTCTAACCTGATCAAAAGCGGCTTTCTCGCTTCCGAAATAGCCAATGCCAAATCCGGCTACGCACAAAGCCAGCAGCTCGGCCGCTCTGGCGACGCGCAGCTAGCGCAAACGCTGGCGCGGCATTTGTTTTTGGGACGCACTTTTGCGTGGGATGCGGCGCTGGACCGGCAGGTGCAGGCGTTGAGCGCAGACAACCTGCGGGCGGTATTGAAAAAGTATTTTGATCTGGCTAACTTCACAATTATCAATGCGGGTGATTTTGATAAGTCTGCTGCAAAGTAAGCTGATCTGACCATAGCGTAATCGCGGCGACTCTAGTGCGGTAATGGCAGCATTGGCAGGCACATGATCGATTAATTGACTTTTGGCAAACGCTGCACTCAAACACGCCAGAAATTATCAACCGTGGCATCGCAACGCAAAAAGGCAACATTCCCGGCAACACGCAGGATTTACTGGAGAGCTAGATGAATAGCAGCGCTTTGACAAGCAGGTTGTTAGCCGCCATCGTTACGTCGGCATTTCTGTCGTCCGCGGTGTTGGCGAAAGAGACCGTGGTGCCGGCGGCAAAAAAAATGGCGCCGGCGTCGCAACTGGCACCTGTTCGCGTGACCAGTGTCGAAGGCATTACCGAATACAGGCTGGCCAACGGTCTGCGGGTTTTATTATTTCCCGATCAAACCAAACCTACCCTCACCGTTAACGTGACTTACCTGGTGGGCTCACGCCATGAAAATTACGGTGAAACCGGCATGGCGCATTTGCTTGAACATTTGATGTTCAAGGGCACGCCTACCAATCCGGACCTGGACAAGCAGTTCAACCAACGCGGCGCGCGCTCGAACGGCACCACTAATTTTGATCGCACCAACTATTTCGAGCTGGTACAGGCATCCGACGACAATCTGAAGTGGGCGATCAACATGGAGGCCGACCGTATGGTCAATTCCAAAATCGCGCGGTCCGATCTGGATTCCGAAATGACGGTGGTGCGCAATGAGTACGAACGCGGCGAAAATAGTCCCGCAGGCGTGCTTTACAAACGCATGCAGAGTGTTGCCTTTGATCGGCACAATTACCAGAATTCGCCGATTGGAAATCGTTCTGACATTGAAAACGTCAAAATTGAAAACCTGCAGGCGTTTTATCGCTTGTACTACCAGCCCGATAATGCGGTTGTGCTGATTGCCGGCAAATTCGCCGAGCCCGCTGCACTCAAGCTGATCAACGATGCATTCGGCAAAATACCCAAGCCGACACGCATTCTGCCTACCTTCTGGACCGTTGAACCTACGCAGGACGGCGAACGCAGCTTCAGCGTTCGCCGCAGCGGCAATATCCAATACCTGATGCTCGGCTATAAAGTGCCCAGCATGTTGCATCCGGATAGCGTTGCGCTCACCTACATGATGGCGGTACTGGGTAATTCCCCCAATGGCCGCCTTCACAAATTGCTGGTTGAGTCCGGCAAGGCCACCGGTGCGG
>JAYVKG010000231.1:0-1818 GCA_043768625.1 Betaproteobacteria bacterium | reverse complement strand
GGCTCTTTCCTGTTTTCCGGGCCCACCGGCGTGGGCAAGACCGAAGTCGCCAAGCAGCTCGCTTTCATTCTGGGTGTTGAGTTGATTCGCTTCGACATGTCAGAATACATGGAGCGTCATGCGGTATCTCGCTTGATCGGCGCGCCTCCAGGCTACGTGGGGTTCGATCAGGGCGGTCTGATGACAGAGGCTATCAGCAAACATCCTTACTCAGTGCTGCTGCTCGATGAAATCGAAAAAGCGCATCCGGATATCTTCAATGTGCTGTTGCAGGTGATGGACCATGGCACGCTGACCGATAATAATGGCCGCAAAGCGGATTTCCGCAACGTTGTAATCGTGATGACCACCAACGCCGGTGCGGCGGAGTTGTCGAAATCAGCCATCGGTTTCACCAACGACAAGCGCGCCGGCGACGAAATGGCCGAGATCAAGCGCATGTTTACGCCGGAGTTCCGCAATCGGCTGGATGCGACCATTTCGTTTGCGCCGCTGGATGAAACGATCATTCTGCAGGTAGTCGAAAAATTCCTCATGCAACTGGAAGCCCAGCTCACAGAGAAAAAAGTCGATGTGACTTACACGGACGCGTTAAAGAAATTTCTTGCCAAGAATGGTTTCGATCCACTGATGGGCGCGCGGCCAATGGCGCGTTTGATTCAAGATACGATTCGCAGGGCGCTCGCCGACGAGCTTCTATTCGGGCGGTTGGCCACTGGCGGCAAGGTGACGATTGATGTCGATGGCGACGGAAAAGTAAAGCTGGACATCAGTGAAGAGAAAGAATCAGCGACGCAGGAATCCTGACTTCGCTATGACGATCGTTGTCCGAACTTGAATCAAGGCCGCGTTCTTCATGCCGCGGCTTTTTTTTGGCACTCTCATTGCGTCACCACACAAGCAATTTGATATTAGTTGCGCTATGCTTTCCACTACAAAACGATTGCATTTGATCGATCGTTTAACAGCAATGAGGAGAGTCGGATGATCAAGATAACGTGCCACTTATTGGCGGCAGCGTTGGCGGTCTTCAGCGTGGCGCCGCCCGCGCAAACCCCAGCCGCAGCCGTCCCTGTGCCGCCACCATCCGTGCCGTTCGCGGCCGCCAACCTCACTCCGCTTGGTGGTCGCGCCATGGCTGCCAATTGCGCGGCTTGCCACGGCACCAATGGCAATAGCGTGGGCGGTGCGATCCCGGGCTTGGCGGGCATCAACAAGGAATATTTCGTCATTCAGATGAAAGCTTTCAAGGCGGGTACGCGCGAAGCGACCGTCATGCACCAGATTGCCAAGGGATATTCCGACGCGGAAATTGCGACCATTGCCGACTTCTTTGCGCTGCAAAAAAAATAATAGTGTGAACAAATCGAGGGGAACAACATGAGTATCAATCGCAGAGCACTCTTGCAAACCGCTGGTGCCGCCGCTGCAACGGTCGGCTGGTCGGCAATGCCCGGCTGCGCAACCGTAAGCGGGGCGCACGGTCCCAAAGTGGTGATCGTCGGCGGCGGTTACGGCGGCGCGACTGCGGCCAAATACATCAGGATGTGGAGTCCGAATATTGACGTTACGCTGATAGAGCGCAACGCGGAATTTATCTCGTGTCCACTTTCTAACCTGGTGCTGGGTGGCTCGCAGTCCATGAAAGACATCACAGTCAGTTACGACACGCTACAGAAAAAATACGGCGTAAAAGTGTTGCGCGGTGAGGCCAGCAGTGTGGACATTGACAAGAAACTGGTAAGGATGGCGAGTGGCGATGCGATTCCCTTTGATCGCGTGATTCTTTCACCTGGCGTCGATTTTATGTACGACATG
>JAYVKG010000230.1:0-5111 GCA_043768625.1 Betaproteobacteria bacterium | reverse complement strand
AACGACAAGCCACGCGGGATATGCGAAAGTGCCGTCGACTTGGTAATCACGCGATTGGCAAAACAGGAAGGACCGAAGCCAACCACGCGGTCTCCGGGCGAAAAGCCCATTGTGTCTTGTCCTGCCGCGATTACAACGCCGGAAAATTCCAGTCCGAGCGTGGGACCTGCAAAGCCGTTCTCGATGGCTTCATCAGAGAGCAGTCCTAGCGCGTACATAATATCGCGGAAGTTGAGGCCCGTTGCCTGCACCTCGACCTCGATTTCGTCATGTTGCGGCAACACCCGCGAATGCAACTCCCATCGTAAATTACGCAACTGGCCCGGAAAGTCGAATCCAAGGCGCATCGTCACATCTTGTTTTTGTGACGTAAAGAATTCTCTGCCACTCTTGGCGGGTTGCCCCCCTGCGCCAGCAACTTTCCCCACGACACCATTAGCCGATGATGTTGACGCTGGATTCGGTTGTGATACCAATGCAAGCCTCGGCACGAAGCGGGCTCCGTTGAGCCCCAGAATGATTTCGGCTTCGTCATCCGGTAGCATTAATTCACGGGCAAGTGCATCGGTGACGTCATCCTTGGCGCGATTTGGCGGTAAATCGACCAGCTTGACGGCCGCGTTAGTCGCCTCGTTCATCAAAGTGCGGCCCCATCCCCACAACGTCGCATCGGCAGGCCAGTCAAAGGCACTGTCGCCATCGCCCCGCGATGCTGCCGGCAGCAGCGATGCCATCGCGCCGGAAGTCACAATCCAGCAGGTCGCTGATATTTTCGCTTGTTCACAAGCCTGCGCAATGGCACGGGCAGTGAGACAACGCGCTTCATGATGGGCAAGATCATTCGCTGGCAGCGAATTCTTGTCAGGCAACTTAAGGCCTGCCAAATGCAGCACGCCATCGACCCGGCCGGTTTCGCGTTGCAACTGTAATAGCGCCTCGCCAATTGCTGATGGTTCCGCAGTTGCTAAGCTTGCTACGTTGTGTCCAGCCTCACGAAGACGTGCAGATACCTTCGCGCCGACGCGTGCGGAGTGGCCAACAGCATCGGCCACGATCAGCCAGCATTTGCTGTCCGGAGATTCCACGGTGGATACCACCTGGCGATTGTTGCCGAGGCCGTTGGCCGGTGCCAGCAGCATGTAAGGCCCGCATTTAATATCCGATGAAAAATCGATTTCCGCAGGCGTCCCGAAGCCGCGTTTAGCGAGTTGCTGTGACCAGAAGCGCGATGATTGCTGCGTGGAAACGACGCTGCCGTCTGCAGTCTCGCGCCACCATTCTGCATTCTCGCCATAAGTGAAATCCATCCAGCGCGAGGGATGCATACCGATCACAATGATCGATCCGCCCGGGGCCAGCATTTCCCGGGCGCTGTCGAGCGCACGCAATGCCCGGTCGAGAGAGGAGAAATCCAGCGATAAAAAAATCATTTGCGCGCGATGCGATGCGGTCGTATCGGCCCTGGCATCGTCGCCGGCGATCATGTTTGCTTTTAAATGCGGAAAGCGCTCCTGCATCCGCTGCGTCTGTTGCAGGGAGGCGGAGGATGGCGTGAGATATTGATAATCACAAAAATCAAAATTGATTGCCGCGCAAATATCGGCGGCAAATAACGGTGGGGATTCACTGATTTCTACAATTCCCAGCCGTTGATCGTCGGCCAGGCGCGATTGTGCCGTGGCAATGATTTCGCGCAGGGTTTCGCCAATGCGCTGCCGGCCCTGTGCTCCCAGCACTTGTGCCACAACCGAAAGCCGCGGGGCATGTTGAGGCATCGGCGCTTCGTCGCCTGGCTGCTGCTCCAGGGTGGTGCCGAGGTGATAGCCAACACGGCCCACCTGATGGACGATGTCAAAGCAATCCGGATAATCCGATACAAGACTGTTCCATATTTCTTCTGGCAACGGTTGGCCGGCCTCAGCAACCGAAAAGCGATAACCGCCATCTGTATCGGTCAGCAGCCCATCGTCCTTGGCGACACCGATGATATGGCGCAAGAAAGGCGCAATCGCTGGATGGGTGGAACAGTGGCTTTCCAGGAAGGCATGTGACAGTTCGTGATTATTTTCATCCAGCGCGCGCAGCGCGGCGATGCCAAACTGGCTGGAAACCTCGTCAAGCAACGGGTCGACCTCGTCAATATATCGCCGATGGATGCCGGCTACCGCGCAACGCCTAATGGTTTCGCTCATGGCACCGCGCACTTCTTCAAAAGTGAGCGGTGCAACGGTGACCGGGGATGAGCGGTGGGGAGCGGGAATCGCACGCTCTTGAATAAACCTGATGCGGTCGGCGGCATTCTTTTGCAGACGAATGCTGCGAAACCGAACACCTTGAAGCGAGGCGACGGCAAATCCGTTTTCGTCATATACCGTGAATTCGGCCACCATGGACTGGCGGGTGAAGCGCAATAGCGTTGCGCGCGCTGATGCCGGGCGCGATGCAACACCGGCAGGCCCCGTTCTGAACGTGATGCGCTCTATCCTGGTTGGCACGAACGTGAGGCCGCTACGCATGGCATCCTGGGTGGCAGGGTGTTCGCGCATTAACTGGATGATCAACTGGAAAGTGCAATCAAGCAGCGCCGGATGTACGTGCGTCTGGGCAATTTCCGCGTCGATGACTGGCGGGATTTTAAACAGGGCGATTGCGGTGCGTCGATTCACCCAGCCGTGCAGGATGGCGCTAAATGCGGGGCCATAGCGCAGTCCTGCGGCAAGGGTTAACGCGTGGTGGCTTGCGGCATCGAAATCAGGCGGACGATCGGGCAGGGACAAATGATTTTCGTCAAATACATGCTGGCTGGGCTCGCGTAAAAGTCTGCCAACGGCGTGAATGATCCAGGCTTCGTCATTGCCGTGCTCGCGGGCGCGAACCGTAAAACCACCGTCGGCGGGATCAATTGACACCCGCACGACCTTAGAATGCTCATCGCTCAACAATAATGGCGAGCGAATTTCAAGGTCTTCTATTGACGCGCTCTCGCCGCCGTACGTCTTTAAAGCCGCCGCCAGCGCCAGTTCAACAAAACCGGAACCGGGGAAAACAGTTGCTTCACCGACGACGTGGTCTGCCAATGCCGGATACTGTTTGGTATCGAGCACGTTTTCCCAGGTAAATTCGTGCTGCGCGAGTCGGTATCCCAGCAGCGGATGATCTTTGCGGCGCGCGAGCAGTCCGACTGCCTGGGGAGTGACGGGGTGCCAGTGTGTTTCACGTTGCCACGGGTAATTCGGCAGATTGACGAAGCGCCCGCGCCACGGCAGCAATTGTCCCCAGTTGACGGTGCAGCCGACGATGATAGCTTGATTGGCCGCACTCCAAACCCGCTGCAGCGCCCCGTCGTTGCGGGCGAGCGTGGTGATGACGCGCCCTGGCTGGGCACTTTCCTTGACCGCGTCGTTGAGATAACCGCGCAGCACGGCGTGCGGCCCGATTTCGATAAAAACATTGACGCCCTTGGCCTGTAATCCCTTAATCGCCTGTGAAAACAACACCGGTAAGCGGATGTTATGCCACCAATATGCGGCGCGGAGCTCCCGTCCGTCGAGCAGTTCGCCGGTGACCGTCGAAAAGAACGGGATGGCGGCTTCGCTAGGCCGTAATTTTGCAAGCGCGGTCAGCACTTCCAGCTCGATGCGGTCCATGGCCGGACTATGAAAGGCGTAATCAATATCGAGCCGCCTGAACGGAATATTACGTTCGGCCAGTGCCCCTTCAAATGACGACAAAGCCGCATGGTTGCCTGCGACCGTCATGCCACGACTGCTATTGATGCCCGCGACCACGACCTCGCCGCCAAGATTCATTTCTTCGATCAATGAAGCGGTAGTTTTTGCGTCGGTGAGGACGGCGCTCATTGCCCCAAGGCCCTTGGTCCGGCCCTGCAACTGACTGCGGTGATAGATGACCTCTACTGCTGCCGCCAGCGACAGTGCGCCCGACGCCCAGGCCGCCGCCACCTCGCCCACGCTGTGACCCGCAACGGCGGTGGGCATGATGCCCCGGTGCCTGAGCATTTGGGTAATGCCGACTTGCAGGGCAAACAAGGCTGGCTGCGCAATTTCGGTACGCTCGTAACGATTTTCATCGGCGGCGGCGATACCCGCACCGGCCAATTCCGCCTCAAGCGAATAATCTGCATAGCGCTGAAAAATGACATCGACTTCGCGCACCGCATTGCGGAAAACAATATCCTGCTCGAGCAGGGTCTTACCCATGCCGATCCACTGCGAGCCATTACCGGAATAAATAAACGCCGGGCCTACCGCCGACTCAATCGCGACACCGTGATCCATTCCGCTATTGTTTTCGGTGCCCGCTGCGAGCCCTTCAAGCGCTGCAATCACTGATTCGGATGAATGCGCAAACACCACCGCACGGTAATCATGCCAGTCGCGCGCAAAGCAGGTATTGAACGCGATATCGTATAGCGGCGTGTGCGACTTGGCCTTCATGAACGCGGCGAAATCGGCGGCGGCAACATGCAGCGCCGCCTGGCTCTTTGCCGAAATAACAATGGGTACATCGTGGATATTGGTGGGCCGCGGGGCCTTACCGAGCGGACTGTCGTAGCTTTCCAGAATAACGTGGGCGTTGGCGCCGCCGAAGCCAAACGAATTGGTACCGACGATCAGCTTGCCGTATTTCTTAAGTTGGGTGGTTTCGCGCGCAACTTCGATATTCCATTCGTCAAAATGAATATTCGGATTGGGATTCTTGATGCCTATCGTGGCAGGCACCACGCGGTATTGAACGCAATGCAGCGCCTTGACCAGCCCCGCCACACCGGAGGCTGCTTCAAGATGGCCCATATTGCTTTTGACCGAGCCGATCAGCAGCGGATTCTTGGCCCGTCTGCGTTTGCCAATGGCGACGCCTAACGCGTGCGTTTCGATCGGGTCGCCGACGGCGGTACCGGTGCCGTGGGCTTCGATGTAATCGATATCATCAGGCTCGATGCCGGCGCGAGCGTAGGCCTCTTCAAGCAGGGCACTTTGCGCGGCCGAGCTTGGCACCGTGAGGCCCGATTTGCGGCCATCGGTATTGACCGCGGTATTGGCGACGACCGCCAAAATATGATTGCCGTCGGCCACCGCCGCATCGTAATC
>JAYVKG010000229.1:0-15850 GCA_043768625.1 Betaproteobacteria bacterium | reverse complement strand
GTCAGCTTCACACTCGACCCGATGTTGTCATCAATTTGGCACGATCCGGCGGGCGACCGTTTTAAGCGGGTGCCGTGGCTGGGTCGAATGATGGACGGCATTGAGCGACTGGTGGAAAAGGCCCACAAAATTTACGGCGTAATGCTCAACTGGGCGCTATTACATCGCATTAAAGTGCTGGTGATTGCGCTGGTGACTTTCGTCTCGAGCCTATTTCTGGTGCCGTTGATCGGTACCGAATTCGTGCCGGAAACCGACCAAGGTTTCATCTCGCTTCGACTCAACACGCCGATCGGTTCCAGTTTGGAATACACCGATGCCAAGACACGCCAGGCGGAGGATGCGCTAAAAATATTCCCGGAAATCCTCATTGTCGATACCAATGTCGGCACCGAGGACGGCAAGAACTATGCGCGCATCAACTTGAAACTGAGTGAACGCAGTCAAACCCGTCGTCGGTCGCAAAAGGAGTTGGAACAGGCTATCCGTAGCAAGCTTGCGGCAATCGCGGGGCTGGAGCTTTCGGTAGGGTGGAATAAACCTATCTTCATATCGATTCTGGGCCCGGACGCGGAAAAACTGACGGAGCTATCCCAAAACGTGATGAAGCAGGTCGCGAAAATCAAGGGTATTACCGACCTGGAAAGCAGCGAGCGCGGTGCCAATCCCACCATCGCCGTTCGCGTCAATAGCGAGCTTGCAAGTGATCTGGGCGTAACCAGCGCGCAAATCGGTCGCGCGCTGCGCCCGCTGATTGCGGGCGACAATGTATCGCACTGGCAGGCAGCCGATGGGCAAAATTACGACGTCAATGTGCGCTTGCCGAAATCCGACCGGCGCATTGCCAGCGACCTGGGCGATCTCTATGTGACCAGCGCCCGCCTCAATGCCGATGGCACCCCGCAGATGGTGGTGCTGCGCCAGGTGGCAGAGTTTGTGCCCACCTTCAGCGCGCAGCAAATCAAGCGTCTTGATCTGCAACGCCGGGTATCGCTTTACGCTGGGGTCGAAGGCCGTCCGGCCGGCGACGCAGGCGGCGAAGTGGAGGCGTTGTTAAAAAAGCTGGAGCCTGATCTACCGCCCGGATATCGCTTTAACGTCGGTGGCCAGACTCAGGAAATGAATGAATCGTTTGTCGCGATGCTCGCCGCACTCGGCATGGCGGTAATTTTCATCTATCTGATACTCGCGTCGCAGTTTGGCAGCTTCCTGCAACCGCTTGCCATCATGGCCTCCCTGCCGCTGGCGCTGATCGGGGTATTTCTCGCGCTGCTGCTGACCGGCACTACGCTAAATCTTTTTTCAATGATTGGTTTCATCATGTTGATGGGATTGGTGACCAAAAACGCGATCCTGCTGGTCGACTTCACCAATCAGGGTGTTCGCGAGGGCAAGTCGCGCAACGACGCAATACGTGCAGCCGGACAGGTACGCCTGCGCCCCATCCTGATGACAACAATGGCGATGGTGTTCGGCATGCTGCCGATGTCATTGGGACTGGGCGACGGTGGCGAGACACAGGCGCCGATGGGCCGTGCCATCATCGGCGGCGTGATTACCTCGACCCTGCTCACGCTGGTGGTGGTGCCGGTGCTCTACACCTATCTCGACTCGCTGGGGAACAGAATTCAAGCGTGGTTCAAGAACACGCCCGTCTCTTCCGGCGGCAAAGGATCGATTGAGCCGCACTTGGCAAACAAGAAAAACCACTGAGCAAAAAATAAACTGCGCGGGTTGCACCATCGGCATAACGTTAACGCGGTGCGACCCACAAAATTTCCAGTGCAAGCGCGTCAATCAGCGCTGTCCTGATGCGTGCAGGTCTGCCTCGCGCCGCACTTGATATGCAGCGGAAAAACCTTTCTTCCTGCATAAAATCAGCCTGCGCAACCAGCAATAGCGCATTTGACCTGGCAACGTTGCGCCCTGCCTGCCTGAAAAATTAGCGCGGAGCGCAAATCGCCATTTGGCGGGCATCTCCAGCTTTTTTTGCTTCGCAACGTCCGCCAATGCTGGCGTTTCACCGCCGCAATGTGACTGGAAAACTAATTCTGACTCATCATCAGCATCGCAAGCGTGGTGTTGGCCGGAAACGCCACCACCCGATTACGGCCGGCTTTCTTCGCATTGTAGAGCGCCTCATCGGCGCGATTCACCAGCTTGTCTACACCTTCATCGCCAGCCGAAGACAACGGTGCCACGCCAATGCTGATAGTCACCGGAAGCGCCCGTCCATTGAATGAAAAACGCGCTTGCTCCACCGCCTCGCGAATGCGCTCCGACATTGCCGCCGCGCGGTCAATCGCGACGCTGGGTAGCAGAATGCAAAATTCCTCCCCGCCGTAACGCACCAGTAAATCCTCCTTGCGCAGGCAGGTCAGCACCACTGCAACCACCCCTTTAAGCACTTCGTCGCCGGCCAGATGTCCGTGGCGGTCGTTAATTTGTTTGAAATGATCCAGGTCGAGCATGATGAGCGACAGCGAGCCTTTGGCGCGGCGCGTTCTGGCGATTTCTTTTTCCGCCAGTTCGAGAAAGGTCCGCCGATTAAATGCCCCCGTGAGAGGATCGGTGAGCGCCAGCTTTTGAGCGGCCTCTTCGCTGCGCTCTTTATGCAACAGGAGAAATCCCAGCGAGGTGACCAGCAGTACCGCAAAGCCAAATAGCAGGGTAATGCCCTGGAACGCACTCGGCGCAAGAAAGCCGGGAATTAATCCAGGATCGACAATGCCGACGAGGACACGCGAAAACATGGTCGCAGCGCCAAGTAGATAGCCGGTCAATAACAGCAAGCGGGCCGAGCCGCGATCATCGCGATCCAGCCGCTGCACCATAATTGCCAGTGCCAGCGCGCCGACACCAAAAATGGCGCTGCTCAGGATCACCCCGACCATGAATTTATCGAGCGAAAACGCAAATAGGAGCGCTACCAGCAGCGCCGGCAATACGTGCCACCAGCGACTGGTTGCCCGTCCATAAAACTCGCGAATCGCTGCCGCCTGCAAACTTAGAGAGGTGATGATTAATGCATTTGGCAACACCATGGTGAAATGATCCGGCCAGGTATCGCGCGCGGCAAACAGGGCAGACACCATTGCCAGCAGCAGCATCGCGCCGATCCACTTGCCTAGCCCATCACGAAAACGCGTACCGACAGCCACCATCAGCGACACCGCCAGCAGGAGCGAGGTCGCGATCAGGACGATCAGCAATGTGCGCAGGTCGAGTATCAAGATGGGGTGTCCAGGAATGGCTTATGCAGCAACAATAGGAACGAACAGCACGCAGATAATTTTTATTTTTGAAGCAACAATATACCGGACGAGACGGAAATGGGTTTGTAAATTGATTGACCGCTCTCGGCAACCCGACCGCAATGGCCAACCATGCCTGGACCGGACCCGCCGGCGTAATGGCAGACTGGATTGCATCAACAATCTATTGGCAAAGCGATCATGACAGGGTGTCGGATAAATTTACAACAGGCCATTTAAACCCGCTTCGCTGAAAAGCATTATGCGGCCATCTGGTTGTTTAATAGATTGATTTATAAAGTGGCCTACTAATTGCTTGAAACATTGGCCATTCCCCGAGTTGTGCCCTCTCATTCATTTGGGTAATCATGAAAATTTCCAATTTGCTTGTCCGCGGCGCTGTTGCGCTTTTGTCGTCAGCGGTATTTATTCCTGCTCAAGCAACGGTCATTTATAATTTTGGCCAGACTGCTGTCGGTGGTTTCGGCGCGGGTCCATACGGCAGCGTAACGCTCGATGATAGCTCCGCCGGCGCGATCAGAGTGACGGTAAATCTTTTCAATCACTTCTTGTTCGTTGACACCGGTGCGCATCATGCCTTCGGCTTCAACATGAATAACCCAAGCGCTTACACGGTGGCATTAATCGCACCAGCCAGCGATTTTACGCTGCTACCCGGCTCCTTCACGCAGCCGGGTTTTGGGGTTTTCAACAGGGGTTTTGACTGCACTTTATGTGGAAACGGCGCTTCATCGCCGGTCCCTCCCCCGCTCATCTTCTCTGTCACGGGCAGCGGACTTACGGTCAACAGTTTCGTGGCCAACAGTTCGGGCTATCTGTTTTCTGCAGATGTATTTGGTAATGGTTTCACCGGGGCCGTCGCAGTCCGGAATACTGCTGTTCCCGAGCCTGCCATCATCACGTTGCTTGGCCTTGGCCTGGTCGGTCTGGGCTTTGCCCACCGCAAAAAAAACTAGACCGAACAGCGGATTAGTGCGACCCGCCATTAGGGTGTTGATATCTGGCCTGGCGCGGAATGTACGGAAAATGGCCGCAAGCCAGTAGCGCAGCAACGCGACATCGCTTGGCTTCGGTACAGATGACCCGGCGGCTTGTTTTAATTCGCGAATGTCCAGTTAACGCACCTTGCGGCATGGCCGGGAGGCCAGTTTGCTACTGACCCGTGGCCGGCAGGCTTGGTTAAAATCCCACCGCCCCGCCATCTTTACGATGGTCACTCCCGGCCACGTAGCCTTCGTTATCTGAACGCCAGATCAGTTGCGCGCCACCGAAGGCAAAATTCACCGCTTCCGCGGCCGCGATCCTGTGGCCCATGCCCTCAAGAGCCGCTCCAATACTGTCTTTCATGGCATCTTCCAATCCAACGGTGCCGTCCGGATTGACGATCCAGCGTGGCGCGTCGGACGCGGTCTGCGGATTCTGGCCGTAATCGCACAGACGTGTGACCATCTGCACATGCCCTTGCGCTTGCATATGTCCGCCCATTACACCAAAGCTCATCAACGGCTGGTTGGAAAGATCCGTAAGAAACCCGGGGATGATGGTCTGAAACGGACGTTTGCCCGGTCCAACCTGATTGGGATGCCCTGCCGCCAGCGCGAATCCGTGGCCGCGATTTTGTAGCGATATACCGGTACCCGGCACCACCACACCCGAGCCGAAGCCCATATAGTTGGATTGAATCAAGCTAACCATCATGCCGGTCTGATCTGCGGTACTGAGATAGACGGTGCCGCCGTGTTGCGGGAAGCCATGAACCGGTGCGCCGGCGCGATCGGTATGGATTAGTGCGGCGCGTGATTTCAAGTAAGCTTTATCCAGCAACGCTGCCACCGGCAGTTCCATGAAACGTGCGTCGGCGATGTAGCGATAGGCATCGGCCAAGGCCAGTTTCATGGCCTCAATTTGCAGATGGACGCTGCTGACGGAATCGACCTTGTGCGCCGCCAAGTCAAAATTTTCCAGTATTCCCAAACCCAGCAAGGCGGCCAGTCCCTGGCCGTTGGGGGGAATTTCATGCAGGCGCACCGCACGGTAATCGAGGTGAATGGTGCCGACCCAGTTACAGGCGTGTGCCGCAAGATCCTCGCCGAGAAGCTTGCCGCCCAAATGCGCCGCATGGTCGGCTATTTTTTGCGCGAGCGTGCCCTTGTAAAAACTGTGGCCACGGGTGGCGGCGATATCTTCAAGCGTCTTCGCCTGTCCGTTCAAAATCCATTTCTCGCCCGCGCACGGCGCACGGCCCGCCGGCGTAAAATCGCGGACAAAATCGCCCTGGTCTTTCAGCATCTCTGCCTGGCGCGCCCAACTTGCGGCGGTGATCGGTGACACGAGAAAGCCTTCGCTCGCGTAGTGAACCGCTGGCGCAAATAATTTGGCAAACGGCAGTGCGCCGAATTTTTCCGATAATGCCACCCACTGCGATACCGCGCCCGGCATCGTGATCGAATCCACCCCGCGCACCGGCATCGCCGTGGCACCCGGATATTTAGCCGCAAAATAATCCGCCGTCCAAGCCGCAGGCGAGCGGCCCGACGCGTTCATGCCATGCAACTGTTTGCCATCCCACACAATGGCAAAGCCATCCGAGCCGATGCCATTGCTGGTGGGTTCGACCACGGTCAGCGTGATCGCCGCAGCGAGGGCGGCATCAACCGCGTTGCCGCCCTGTTGCAGCATGCTCAGTCCTGCTTGGGCGGCAAGCGGCTGCGACGTGGCGACGATGTTTTTCGCCAGCAGTGGCATGCGTTGCGAAGGATACGGAAAATCGTAAGAGAATTTTTTCATGGCTGCAGGGGTCGTTTACAAAATTTGCCGGGTTGCGTTAGCGTAAGATTCTACAGCCCTGCGTTAATCTTGCCTGGCAGCGAAGCGGCAAACGCGCCGTAAGTTACCGGCGCTGACCCGGCAGAATCGGGCGCCGCAACATTTCACGACGTTAAAAAACGAGACAACATGAGCCACCCCGTCAGCGCCCTGGTATTCGATGCCTATGGCACACTGTTTAACGTGGACTCGGTGATTGCCGCTTGCGAGGACTTGTTCCCCGGACACGGCAGCGCACTCTCTCACCTCTGGCGCGCCAAGCAGCTTCAATATTCCTGGTTGCGCAGCCTCATGGGTCGCTATGTGGATTTCAATCAGGTGACGCGCGAGAGTTTACAGGTTGCCTGCCAGTCGCTGGGACTTGGCTACTCAGAAATAGTCTTGACGCGACTCGACCAGGCCTATCGAACATTAAATGTTTTCGACGACACGCTGCCGACCCTTCTGCGGCTTCGTCGCCAACAACCTGGTGTCAAGCTGGGCATTCTGTCCAACGGTACGAAGGAAATGCTCAATGCCGTGGTCGCGCACAACAATTTAGCCGTCATGTTCGACGCGGTACTGAGTGTCGATGAAGTGGGTATTTTCAAACCAGATCAACGCGTGTATCAGCTCGCGTGCGATCGATTGCAACTGAATTGCGATCAGATCGGCTTTGTTTCCAGCAACGGCTGGGATGCGGCGGGCGCCACGGCATTCGGCTTCACCACCTTCTGGATCAACCGCGCGGCTGCGCCAATCGAGTTGCTGGGTGTTACACCGGATCGAGTGGTGAATTCGCTGGCGGCGCTACCGGCGTTGCTGACGGGGTAGGCGTTACTGTCGCGCCGGTGTCGGCCAGCAACTTCAGCGCCTTCTCATATTCGTAGAGTTCTTCTTCGTAAATATCCATCACGCACGGAATGCAGCCAGTGCCGCAGCATTCGTGCGGTTCGGGTTTACGCGGAGAAATTAGCTTGTTCATCGCTTTATTTTACGTGACTGGAATCCGACTGGATGTCGATCCACAAACGGGCGGACAATGAGAAACCCCGCAATTTGCGGGGTTTCTCCAGTGAAAATATCGACAACATTCATTCTTCGACAAAAGCTTCTTCTCGTTTCTTGCGAATCGCCGGCAGCATGATGACGATCAGCAGTAGCGCAGCAACCGCGAGCAGGCCCGCGGACAGTGGACGTGTAATAAAGGTGGTTGGATCGCCTCGTGACAGCAACATGGCGCGACGCAAATTTTCTTCCATCATCGGGCCAAGAATAAAACCCAGCAACAGCGGGGCCGGTTCACACTCAAGCTTGACGAACAGGTATCCGAGGAATCCGAATACGGCCGTGATCACCACATCGAACGGGCTGTTCGACAGTGAATACACGCCGATCGCGCAGAACACCAGTATGGCCGGATATAACATGCGATACGGCACTGTCAGCAGCTTGATCCACATGCCAATAAGCGGCAAATTCAGCACCACCAGCATCAGGTTGCCGATCCACATGCTGGCGATCATGCCCCAGAACAGTTGCGGGCGTTCTGACATTACCTGCGGGCCGGGCTGGATGCCCTGAATGATCATCGCCCCGACCATCAATGCCATTACCGGGTTGGGCGGAATGCCCAACGTCAACAGCGGAATGAACGAAGTCTGCGCGGCTGCGTTGTTAGCCGACTCGGGCGAAGCAACCCCGCGAATATCGCCCTTGCCGAACTTGGACGAATCCTTGGCTATTTTCTTTTCCAGCGTGTAGGCAGCAAACGAAGCCAGCACCGCACCGCCGCCAGGCAAAATACCCAGCAACGAGCCTAACGCAGTGCCGCGCAATACGGCCCCCCACATATCCTTGAAGTCCTGTTTGGACGGCCATAGATGGGTCACTTTGGCCAAAAATACCTCGCGCTCCTCCTCGCCCTGCTCAAGATTTTTCATGATTTCGGCGAGGCCGAAAACGCCCATCGCTACGGCTACGAAACCGATACCGTCAGTTAATTCAGGTACACCAAAACTGAATCGAGCCATGCCGGAATTCACGTCGGTACCGACCAGACCGAGCAACAGCCCCAGAACGATCATCGCGACCGCCTTCAATACCGAGCCGTGCGCCAGCACCACCGCAGCGATCAGGCCCAGAGTCATCAGCGAAAAATATTCGGCGGGACCGAACTTGAAAGCGATCTGCGCCAACGGCGGCGCAGCCACAGCCAGCAGGACAGTGGCGACGGTACCGGCAAAAAACGAGCCCAGCGCGGCCGTCGCCAGCGCCGGCCCGGCGCGTCCCTGTCGGGCCATTTGATAGCCATCCAGGGCAGTCACCACCGAAGAAGATTCACCGGGGATATTGATCAAAATTGCGGTGGTGGAGCCGCCATACTGCGCGCCGTAATAAATACCGGCGAGCATGATCAGCGAGGATTCCGGCGGTAACGTAAACGTGGCCGGTAGCAGCATCGCGATGGTGGCCACCGGACCGATGCCGGGCAATACGCCGATTAGCGTGCCAAGCAGACACCCGATCAGGCAATACATGAGATTGTTCAGCGTCATCGCGACACTGAAACCCAGCGAAAGATTTGCAATGAGTTGGTCCATCGTCGCTCCTAACCGAAAAATTCAGGCCAGATCGGGAACGGCAATTTCAAACCGTACACAAATACGCCGATCGATCCTGCAGCAAGGATGACACTCGAAATGATCGCCTCTTTCCATCGGTGTTCGTGGCCGCCGTAAGAAGATATGACAACCAGCAGCAGGATGGCGATGACTAGCCCGAGCAGTTTGGCGGTAAGGCCGAATATCACGAAGGCCGACAATACCCAGATCAGCGGTCGCCAGGCAAATTTGCCGATCGGCCCTCCGGTCGTGAGCAACGCCTGAATAACAATAATCACGCCCAGCAAGCCCATCACGATACCCAGCACAAACGGGAAATAGCCGGCTCCCATTCTGCTTGCGGTACCCATCGGATAATCGTAGATGTTGACGATCAAGGCAAATGCGAAACCGATTACGGCAAACATCAGACCGGCCCAGAAATCTTTTGGATTTTTCAACACTCTTCCTCCTCCTATATACAGACTATTTTTATTTAGTTTAGCATTGCCATGGGCATACACCCGCTTGCTACTTGAGCAGTCCCATTCGCTTTGCCGTTTCGGCGTATACCTTCGCCCGCTCGGCCATGAAGGCGGGCATTTTATCGACACCCACATCGACCAGCTCAAACCCGCCATCGGCCATCCGCTTTTGAAAGTCAGCGTCTTTGTTGATATCAAGGCAGATGTCTGAGACCTGTTTCCTCATTTCGGCAGATGCTGACTTTGGCAACGCGATACCGCGATAGGCACCGTCCACCCAATCAATGCCGAGTTCCTTGAAGGTCGGCACGTCGGGAAATTGGGGATGCCGTTTTTCGGTGGCGACTGCCAACATCCGCGTCGAGCTTTTTTGCGCAATTGCCAGCGTCACATATGACATCGCAATGCTGACGTGTCCGCCCAGCAGCGAGGCGACCAGGTCACCGGTGCCTTTGAATGGCACATAGATGGTTTTGATCCCGGCAGCGCCATTGAATCTCTCGGTGGCGAGATGATTGGCGGAATTGGTGCCGGAGCCGGCGATGGTAACGGAACCGGGCACGCTTTTGGCCGCCTTGACCAAATCCTGATAGGTCTTGAACGGACTTTCCGTACGCACCACAATCGCATCCGGCGTGTAGTGGTAGAAGCAGACGTTTTGAATATCTTCGGTCTTGTATTGAACCACGCCTTCCAGCGGCTGCAGCACCAGGTGCGGCAGATTCGTGCTCATCCAGGTATAACCGTCGCCAGGATAAGTATTGGTTTGCGACCAGGCCAGTGCACCGCCTGCACCCGGCTTGGGTTCGACCACCAGTTCCTGATTGAATTTTTTCTTGAACACCAGTTGCTGAAAACGCGCGGCAATATCGGATTCACCGCCCGGCGCGAACGGGATGATGTAGCGGACTGCTTTCTCGGGATAGGCTGCGTAGGTGGGCGCGACGGCGACCAAGGTTGCTGCGAGCAACATACTGTGTACGGCTATTTTCATGATGCCTCCGGGTTATTTTTTGGAACCCCCGCTTTGTAGTGAGGGTGCAGGATTAGAGTGACGGTGAGGAGCAATTACACCCAGCCGTGGAGCCTGACTGCACAAATCTTATAACGCCTCCACAATCGCCCGACCCACTTCCTGGGTACTCGCACTGCCGCCCATGTCACGCGTACGCGGCCCGTCGGTCAACACCGTCTCGATCGCTTTCACAATAGCATCACCCGCCGCTTTATGCCCAAGATGTTCGAGCATCATGGCACCTGACCAAATCTGGCCAATCGGGTTGGCGATATTCTTGCCGAAAATATCCGGCGCACTGCCGTGTACCGGCTCAAAACAGGACGGAAATTCGCGTTCCGGATTGAGGTTGGCCGATGGCGCAATGCCGATGGTGCCGGTGCATGCGGGACCAAGGTCGGAAAGTATGTCGCCGAATAAATTTGAACCCACCACAACGTCGAACCAATCCGGATGCTGCACAAAATGTGCGCACAAAATATCGATGTGGTATTGCGACGTTTTGATGTCCGGATACCTCGCTGACATTTCCTTGAAGCGCTCATCCCAATACGGCATGGTGATGGCGATGCCATTCGACTTGGTCGCCGAAGTAACGTGTTTTCTTTTGCGCGTCTTGGCCAACTCGAACGCAAACTTCAAAATCCGATCCACGCCGCGCCGCGTAAATATGGTCTGCTGCATGCAGATTTCCTGCTCGGTGCCGCCGTATAGCCGCCCGCCGATGGACGAATATTCGCCTTCGTTATTTTCGCGCACCACCCAGAAATCAATGTCCCCCGGTTTGCGGCCCGCCAATGGCGACAGCACGCCAGGCATCAAGCGCACCGGACGGATGTTGGCGTAAAGCTGGAATTCGCGGCGAATCGGAATCAGCAGGCCCCACAGCGAGACATGATCCGGCACCGTCGGGAAGCCAACGGCGCCGAGATAGATGGCATCGTGATGGCGGATTTCGGCGAGACCGTCATCGGGCATCATCTTGCCGTGAAGCGCGTAGTAATCGCAGCTCCAAGGTTTTTCAACGAACTGGAATTGAATACCGAATTTGCGGCCCGCTGCTTCGAGAACGCGGATGCCTTCGGGCACCACTTCTTTGCCGATGCCATCACCGGCGATGACGGCGATTTTATATTTGCTCACGGTGCGCTCCGATTGAAATGACACTACCGCTTTTTAACACGGGGACGCAAAGCATTCCTTGACTTGGTGCGGGGTTTTTTAACAACCCCGGCCGTAAAAACGGTCGCTACCTGCAGCGGACGGCGCTTGTGTGGTGCCCGTTCTTTACATGGACACTGCTACCCGGGGTTTGGAAGTCAGCAAAAAAAAGCCATCATCTCCGCCAACAGCGCCTCGGGCACTTCCTCAGGAATGTAATGTCCCGAGGGCAGGGCTTTTCCACGCACATCTGTGGCCACGCGCTGCCAGTCCTCGATAGGTTTGAAACAGCGATTCACCACGCCATGTTCGCCCCACAATACATTCACCGGGCAGGAAATTTTTTGGCCGGCATCTCGATCCGCGCGATCATGAACCAGATCCACCGAGGCGGCGGCGCGGTAGTCTTCGCACATCCCGTGCATGGTCGCGGGATCGCTTACGCCACTCAGATAAGCCGCATAAGTCTCCGCGGTGAAAGCGGATAAGCCGCCGAATCCCCAGCCGATCTTTTTTCTCAAAAAAATATCCGGCGCAGCCGCGATCATGGCTTCCGGAAACGGCGTCGGCTGGATCAGGAAAAACCACCACCAGTACGAGCGCGCGAACTCCATCGTGGTCTGCTCGTACATCGTCAGGGTCGGTGAGATATCGAGCAGCATCACGCGTTTAACCGCATCGGGATGGTCAATGGTGAGGCGATGCGAAACGCGCCCACCGCGATCATGGCCGCAGAGATAAAATGTGTCGAAACCAAGCTGGCGCATGACCTCAACCTGATCCTTTGCCATTTCGCGCTTGCTGTAATTTGAATGATCCTTGAGGCCGACCGGTTTATCGCTGGCGCCGTAACCGCGCAAATCGGTCGCGACGACGGTGTAATGCCTCGCCAGCTCCGGCGCCACGCGATGCCAGATCAGATGCGACTGAGGATAGCCGTGCAGCAACAGAAGCGGAGGTCCGCTGCCGCCGATCAGCGTATTGATTTCCACGCCGTTGGCGCGCAATCGGCTGGTAGTGAATCCTGCAAACATGAAAGGCTCCCATTAAATTACAGCAACTTGCGCAATTCGGTTTTTAATACTTTGCCATAATTATTCTTCGGCAGTTCAGCGACAAATCGATACTCTTTGGGCCGCTTGAAGCGCGCGACGTGGTCCAGACAGTGTCGGTCCAGTGCGGCACTGTCGACCGAAGCCTGTGCGCGCACCACGACAAACGCGACCACCGTTTCGCCCCAGTCCGCATCGGCGCGGCCAACCACCGACACATCCTCAACCGCCGGGTGCTGCAGTATCACCTCTTCGATTTCGCGTGGATAGATGTTAGAGCCGCCGGAGATAATTAAATCCTTGCTTCGATCAAGCAGCGTCAGAAATCCGTCTTCGTCGAGACTGCCGATGTCGCCCGTCAACAACCAGCCCTGCCGCAACGACTGCGCCGTCGCATCGGCATCATTCCAGTAGCCCGACATGACGGCATCACTTTTTACGCAGACTTCGCCGGCCTCGCCGGCGGTCAATTCAGTTCCGGCATCATTGCAAATGCGAATCTCGACGCCGCTGTGCGCAACGCCGACCGACGCCAGCCGCGCTTCATGCCGTGGATGCCGCACGTCTACATGATGAAATTTGGACAGCGCGCTGATGGTCATCGGGCTTTCCCCCTGGCCATAGATTTGCACCAACTTGTTGCCCAGTAGCTGCATTGATTGTTTGAGGTCAGCCAGGTACATCGGCCCGCCGCCGTAAATAATTGTTTTCAGGTTTTTGCTGTCGCCACCATGCTGTGCAAGGTAGGCGGTCAGACGCTTCACCATGGTCGGCGCGGCGAACATCGACACGCCGACATGCGTTGACAATAGCGCAACTATTTCGGCGGGTTCGAAACCCTGCGAGCCGGGAAATACCTGGCACGCAGCGCGCAACACATGGGCAAAGTTATAGAGTCCCGACCCGTGGGACACCGGTGCAGCGTGCAGAAGGCAATCGTGCACATCGATACTGTCAACATCGCTAAAATAATTAAATGTCATCGCGGCGATATTTCGATGCGTCAACATCGCGCCCTTCGGTTTGCCAGTGGTGCCGCTGGTGTAAAAAAGCCACGCAAGATCATCCGGCTGGCGCGGCGTTAGCCCGAGCGGCACCGTTACTTTCATCGCCTCAAAGTCAGCCGTTTCAAGCACAATCATTCGCAGCGACGGCGGCAGCGCGCCAGCCACGCCATCGAGTCTTTCCGCCCACTCAGCGGACACAAAACATACGCTGACGGCAGCATCGGCAAGAATAAACACGGCTTCGCGCGTATGCAGTTTCGCGTTGATCGGCACCGCCACGCAGCCTGCCCACCAGATCGCATACATCGCTTCGAGATAAGCCGGACAATTGTCAGCCAGCAACGCGATGCGATTTCCCGGCTCGCGTGAGGGCCGCCCCGGTCCACCGACTAACACACGCGCAATCGTTGCGGCGCTGTTGGCAAATTCGCGGTACGAAACAGCTGGCCGCGCGCCCATCACCAACGCGGGATGATTGGGAAACACGTGAGCAGAACGGGCCAGCCAGTTGGCGATATTCATGACGTAAAATAGTAGTGTATTTTTACCCTTTGCGAAACGTTTAATAATCTCCGGTCGTACCGACCTGTCACAACAGTTGCCGGGTGACTGGGTCATCGCAGTGCCGTTCAGTCCCTTGCAAGCTGCAATTATCTGGTTCGAACTTGTTCAAGTAGCGGGTCGAGCGGCAACGTCTCGTCGAAAAGCTCCGGCTAATTCTTAAAAAAACTTGTTTCCCTGATGCCTCCGCTACCAAAATCACCGTCCGCCTCCAATACGCCGTCACTGCAGTCGGCTTATCTCGGCTTGATGCCGGGCTTGTTTGTCGTGTTGTGGAGCACCGGTTTTATCGGCATGAAAATTGGTGCGCCATTTGCCGAGCCGTTTACCTTCATGGCATTGCGGATGCTGCTGGTCACTTCTCTCCTGCTCATCATCATCGCCATAACACGCGCGCCATGGCCGCGCAGTGCTGTCACCGTTGCCCACATCGCGGTGGCGGGCTTGCTGGTTCATGCCACCTACCTGTGTGGCGTGCTGTTTGCGATCCAGCTGCACCTGCCTCTGGGATTTGTCGCCCTCATCGCAGGACTGCAACCGATTCTCACCGCAGTATTTGCCAATATTTTTCTGCAGGAAAAATTGAGTCGGCGTCAGTGGCTGGGTATGGCGCTGGGCCTGCTCGGCGTGGTGATGGTGGTGTTGAGCAAATATTCGCTGGGCAGTTTCAACTTCGCGGCGCTGGGCGCGGCGGCAGTCGGCCTTTTCGGGATTACCTTCGGCACCCTGTACCAAAAACGCTTTTGCACGCACATGGATCTGCGCACCGGCGGCGTTATCCAGTACACCGCCACCGGCCTGCTGCTGTTGCTGCTCGCATTCGCGACAGAATCACGCAGCGTGCAGTGGACCGGTGAATTTTTATTTGCGCTATTTTGGCTGGCCATCGTGCTTTCCATCGGCGCGATTGGCTTACTGTATCTATTAATCCGTCGCGGTGCCGCGACCAAAGTAGCCAGCCTGTTTTTTCTTACACCGTCGGTCACGGCGGTGATGGCTTACACGCTGTTCGGAGAAACATTCGGCTGGCCTGCCATAGCCGGACTGCTGGTAAGCGCGGCGGGAGTCGCATTGGTGATGCGCGCGGCAGACAAGTAACTTCAATGATGGCCGGCCGTTGCAGTACAGCTTGATCGCCGAGGAAGTGGCCGGGGTTGCGCCATCGACCGTCTGGCACCTCTCAACGGCAACAACTGTTGAGCCACGTGCCATCGGCAGCGGGCGCACGGTAATATTTTATTTTAATATTGCCGTTGCCCCAATTAATGCTGCGGCGGCCGCGCTCGACGGCACGATGGCGTCGGCGGGCACCGCGACGGCCGCACTGGTGGGCGGCGATGTGCTGGTGACCCTCGCCAACGTGGTCGATAACAAACGCCTCACCATCACCTTGAATGGCCTCAATGGCGCAGGCAATAGCGATGGCGTCGATGGGTTTTCTGATCGGCGACGTGAACAGCTCGGGTACAGTGAACGCTGCCGACATCAGCGGCGTTAAGGCGCGATCAGGAGCAGTGGTCGCGCCGCAGAGTCCGCTGACGCGACCACCGGCATGCAGAGCGCAAACTGCGAGCTGATGCTTTTCGCCCGAAAATATTTTGTGGTCATTTCAACGCCGGCTTGATCGGCTAAAAGATCCGCTTTGCCGTGGGTAAAAAAACAACAGCAGATTTCTCGCGCTGCCCGAAATGACAGAAGTAAAAGAGCATTGAAGTCCAACATTGGCGAGCCTTGCAGGCCATAAATGTCTGGAGAACCTCACCAATGCTAGACTTTGCTGTTGGACCTGGCAGATTCAATCTTTAACTGCAACACCAGCCAAGATTGTTGCATAGACCTCGTTTGGCGTACGCCAACCGAGGATTTCTCTGGGGCGGTCGTTAATA
>JAYVKG010000228.1:0-12180 GCA_043768625.1 Betaproteobacteria bacterium | reverse complement strand
GTTGCCACTTTCAACGACAAGTCACGCGGCAAGCGTTATCTGTACGACAAGGCCAGCAACAAACTTGAATTCCTTGCCGATGTCACCCCGTGGCTGCCGGAAAGCGAACTCGCGGACATGAAACCGATTTCGTATAAATCGCGCGACGGCCTCACCATCAACGGCTATCTCACCTTGCCCAAAGGGGTTGCCGCAAAAAATCTGCCGGTAGTGGTTAACCCGCATGGCGGGCCGTGGGCGCGCGATGCATGGCGCTTTAATCCCGAAGTGCAGTTCCTGGCCAACCGCGGCTACGCGGTATTCCAGATGAATTTCCGTGGCTCGACTGGCTATGGCCGCAAATTCTGGGAAGCCTCGTTCAAGCAGTGGGGCAAGACCATGCAGGATGACGTCACGGACGGCGTCCAGTGGCTTATCAAGGAAGGCATTGCGGACCCTAAGCGCGTCGCCATTTATGGTGGCAGTTACGGCGGTTACACGACGCTGGCCGGCATCACCTTCACGCCCGATCTGTACGCAGCGGCCGTTGACTACGTCGGCGTGTCCAATCTGTTCACGTTTATGGGAACGATCCCGCCGTATTGGAAACCTTATCTCGAAATGCTTTATGAAATGGTCGGTAATCCTGACAAAGACAAGGACCTGCTGACCGCCGCATCACCCGTGTTGCACACCGACAAAATCAAGACGCCGCTGTTTGTCGCGCAGGGCGCCAAGGATCCGCGGGTCAACAAGGACGAATCCGACCAGATGGTGGATGCGTTAAGGAAGCGCGGCGTCACGGTCGAGTACATGGTGAAAGACAACGAAGGCCATGGCTTCCGCAATGAAGAAAATCGCTTCGATTTTTATGAGGCAATGGAAAAATTCCTGGCCCGGCATATCAAGAGCTGAACGTAGCTCGTTGAACACGAAAGCCCCGAAGTGACTCGGGGTTTTCGTGGTGTGCGACCATATCGTGACGTAGATCAAGCACCGGAGCTAGATGCGGGACGAAAAGACGCCAAACGCCGCGCCCATACGGTACTTCACCAAAATGAAATCAGCTTTCAAAGGTAATAAATCCAGCCTGCCCACCAAGCTCTGCACGGTCTGCGGGCGACCGATGACGTGGCGCAAGGCGTGGGCGAAAAATTGGGCCGAGGTAAAATTCTGCAGCGAGAAATGTCGCCGCCATAAGGTATTGGAAAAGGCATGAAAACCTGTCGTAATTTGGTGTTTGTATTGGGTGACCAACTCGATCACCACTCCAGCGCGTTTGCCGATTTTGACGCGGCCCGGGATCGCGTGTTCATGGCTGAGGTACGCGACGAGTCAACCCATGTCTGGTCGAGCAAGCAGCGCACCGCGTTTTTTTTCGCGGCGATGCGGCACTTCGCCGCTGAGCTTCGCGATCAGCGCCGCAGCGTTGATTACCAAAAAATCGGCACCCATGATGCTGCGAGCCTGGTTGCGGCGCTGAAGGTGGCGATCACGCAGCATCAGCCGCAAAAGGTGGTGATGGTGGAGCCGGGTGACTGGCGGGTGGAACAGTCATTGCGCAGCTTCGCGGCCGAGTCGGCGGTGAATCTGGTGATGCGCGAAGATACACACTTCATGTGCTCGCGCCACGACTTCACCGAGTGGGCGCGCGGCTACAAGCAGTATCGGCAGGAATATTTTTATCGGATGATGCGTAAGCGCTACCAAGTGATGATGGAGGGCGATCAACCGTTGCAGGGCCGGTGGAATTTTGATGCCGAAAATCGCGGCGCATTTGCGAAAGCCGGACCCGCAAAAGTGCCAGCGCCCTTCAGGGTGGCACCCGATGCAATCACCCGCGAAGTAATTGCCGATGTACACCGCTACTTTGCCGATCACCCCGGCACGCTTGAAGATTTTTATTGGCCCGTGACCCGACAGGACGCGCTGGTGTCACTAAAAAATTTCGCTGACCAGCGACTCAGGCACTTCGGGCAATTTCAGGACGCGATGTGGACGGGCGAGCCGTTCCTCTATCACGCGCACCTTTCGGCCGCCATGAACACGAAGTTGCTGAACCCGCGCGAAGTGATCAATGCGGCGTTGACGGCGTTGAATGAGGGCACTGCGCCGATTGAGGCGGTAGAGGGCTTTGTGCGCCAGGTGCTCGGCTGGCGGGAATTTATCCGCGGCCTGTATTGGCACGACATGCCGGCCATGCGCGAGGCCAACCATTTCCAGCACGAACGTAAATTGCCCGCCTGGTATTGGACGGCGGACACTCACATGAATTGCATGAAGCAAACCATCACGCAAACATTGAAACATGGTTATGCGCATCACATTCAACGATTGATGGTGACCGGTATGTTCGGACTGCTGGCCGAAACCAAGCCGCAGGAAATAGAGGATTGGTACCTCGCGGTTTACATTGACGCAATCGACTGGGTGGAACTGCCTAACGTCGCGGGTATGGCGCTGTTTGCAAATAATGGCCGCTTTACTTCAAAGCCTTACGTCGCAAGCGGACAATACATCAAGCGCATGTCAAATTACTGCAGCAATTGCCGCTACCAGCCTGAGGTAAAAACTGGCGACAGCGCTTGCCCGCTTTCCACCCTTTACTGGAATTTTCTGGATAAGCACGAAAAAATGCTGACCGGCAATCCACGCACTTCGCTGATGGCCAAAAATATCACCCGCATGTCAAACGATGACCGCGCGGCGTTGCGCAGTCAGGCGGCGCTTATGTTGAAGAACCTGGATTCATTGTGAATCAACCGTTTGAACCGACGGGTGCGGCAACGCTGTCGCGCATCGGCGCGCTTGATCTGGTCCGTTATGCGCGCACCCGCACTGCGCTCGACGGCCACGTCTCGCTTCTTTCGCCCTATTTCACGCGCGGTGTCGTCACGGTTGCCGCCGTGACCAGCAGGATCAGGCAGCGTGCAAAGCTCGGCTGGAATGGCAAATTTGCGTTCGAGCTTGGCTGGTGCGAATATTTTCAGCACGCCTTGCAGCTGTTAGGCGAGACCATCTGGCTGACGCAGCACCCCGCACCTGCACCGCAATACAGCGGCACCATGCCGTCCGACGTGTCGAATGCGGCTACGGGTAAAAAGATTATTGATGAATCGATCGGCGCGCTTTTGCTGATTCTTTTTGTTGATCCTTCAACACGGCAACGTTCGTTTTCATCGTTTTGGCATCGTGCCATGAAAGAGGAATTTCCCGCATGAAAATCATCATTACCGGAGCCGCAGGAGCCATCGGCAGCGCCCTTGTACAGCTCCTTTCGACAGAAGAACATAGCCTTGTCCTGGTTGGACGCAATCATGAAAAACTCGCTGCGCTGAATGAAAAATGTCGCGGCGCGCACCTCGTGCATGCCGCTGACCTGACCGTCGCCGCCGGTGTGGCAAGCTTGCAGGAGGCGGTTGCACCACTCGGCGCCATCGATGGGCTGGCCCATTGCGTCGGCTCGACGTTGGTGCGGCCACTGCACATGACGCAGGAAAAAGACTGGCACGAACAGTTCAACATCAACGCGACCTCGGCATTTTTGGTGCTGAAATGGTTTATTACGCAGGCATTGAAAGCATCACAGCCCGGCAGCGCGGTATTGGTGAGCTCGGTGGTGGCTGAGGCGGGATTTGCCAATCACGAAGCTATCGCCGCCGCAAAATGCGCCGTCACCGGGCTGGCGCTAAGTGCGGCGGCCAGCTATGCCGACAAAAAAATTCGCGTCAATGTGGTCGCACCCGGACTTACCCGTTCAGCATTGACCGAACGTTTCATCGCCACCGCGGAGGCCGAAGCGCGCTCGGCGGCGATGATTCCCGACGGACGCATCGGCGAGCCGGTTGAGGTCGCACATGCGATGGCGTATTTGCTTTCGCCGCTTGCGGCCCACGTGAGCGGGCAGGTACTGCGCGTCGATGGCGGGCAGGCGATGCTGCGGCCATTGCCCAGACAGAAATAAGCGATTTATTCAACGCGTTTTTTTTCGAAAACGGTCCTGTTGTCTCGACGAAGCTTCTGTATTCTGCGGGTTTTTTTTCGTTGGGAAATACGCAGATGGCTGCCGACTTAGTTGACGGTGCGATGCACGCCATGAAGCAGGCGCGTATAAAATTACCCGGTTAAGACCCGGTAATGGTGAGTTTTACCGTCGACCAATGCGTGGCAAAGCGCACCAGCACAAGTCGATGTTGTTATAAGAACGGGCGAGGTGACGGGGAAATATTTCTCAACTGACCCATAGTTTGAATTTTCACAATCACCAGCACTGGTGCGGATCAGCGGCCGCTAATGGGCCACCGCACCGGCAGATGCTGGTGCTTTGTCAGGCAACGCCGCAATTAAACGGTGCATTTTCCGCAATCGGCTCGATCCGCTACATCCCGTTACAATACGATGCTGTTGCAACGGTGCGACTCACCTTGTCATTCGGACCGCAATGTATACGTTCAAATTATTAATTCCTCTTGTGTTGATTTCCCTAGCCGGCTGCGTGGGCATGGTCACAGAAAAACGCCATTCCGCGGCTGAAATCGCCGCGTATCGGCCGGCCGACTTTGTGGCGCCCATTGCCTCCGCTGACGGTGAACGCGCCGAAGTGGCGGCTGGACTTGAAAAAATACGCCTGGCCGTGTTGCAAACCACGCAGCCTGCGACACCACCGTCCAGTGCGGTTGGCGACGAAGAAAGCGGCGCACCGGGCGCATTATGGGCAATGGCATTTCTCAATGCGGATCGCGCGCAGGGTCTGGACATTCTGCAAAACGCGCTCGTTGATATCGATCAAAAGCCGCTGGATTTTCAGCGCGCGGTGCTGTCAGCGGCCTACACGATGTACCCGCGCGAATCGTTGCCTGCGCTGGTACCGCTGCTTGACCGCATTACTACTCCACGCGAGTTTGCAATCGTTGCCTATGCCGTCCTGAAGGCGGACGATGCCTTGACGACGCGTCAGGCGCTGCGCCTGAAACTCGCTACCCGTTTCGCCGACGCGATCAATGAGCCACGGCTCGTCGCGCTGGCGCATGCGCTGGATACCGACATGGTTGTTGAACGCCTGGCGCGTCCACCACTTGTCGATCTGCTCGCGGCAACATTGCGGCCTGGCTTGCCGGTGATATTCAGTTTCCAGCGTGCCGATCGCACCCGCGCCGGCCTCGCCATGGTGCGCGCTGCGGACGGTCGTTTCGTCCGCCGTTCCGACGGCAGTTATTTCAACATTGCCCATCTTGCACTGGCACTAAGCAACTTGCCGGGCACCATTACCAATGGCAATACGCCGCAGGGCCTGTTTACCATCGTCGGCGCGGGCACTGCCACCAATAAATGGATCGGTCCGACACCCTATTTGCACGCCAAGGTGCCGAAGGAAGCCAGCGTCGCCGAATACGAGCACGGCAATGTGGAAGGCGAGTGGAGCGAGGCGCGTTACGAGAATTTTCTGCCGCCCTCTTGGCGCAACTATTTTCCATTCAAGGAGGCATGGCTGGCGGGACTGGCCGGACGCGACGAAATGCTGCTCCATGGCAGCACCATCAATCCCGAGTATTACCGCGCCAATTTTTACTATCCCGGCACGCCGTCGGCCGGCTGCCTGGTGGCGATGGAGTATTGGTCGAAGGCCGACGGCAGGCTCATTCATAGCGATCAACTGGCACTTGCCAAGGCGTTCACCGCGGGCGGCACCGATCAGGGTTATCTGGTGGTGGTCGAACTCGCCGACCGGCTGGCGCCCGTGAATCTGGCCGAGGTAGTGATGGATGTCATTGCAGCCGAAGCGCGCCTAGCGAAGTAGCAATCGCTTGCGACAGGTCGCGGCTTCATCCACATCCTGCCGCGCCGCCGCGATACCCTTGTTGCGGTATGGTTCCTGAATTGATGCATTGCTATATTGCCGCAGCGTTAATCGTTCTCACATGAATTAGCAGTTTCGGGCCGATGTGCAGGGGCAACATCGATGCGGCCAAGCAAAAAAATGATACGCATTCGGTACGCGGTTCGCCCGACGATTCAAATAAATTCCAGGCAGCGTGTGCAACCCGCCACGATATTGGTGCGCGCGCGTACCATCTCTTTTTTTTCAATTCGATTAACCAAGAGCATCAGCCAATGAATTTTCACCGATCATTTCAATTCAAGGGTTTCATCCTGTCGGCAGCGGTCGCTGCCGCCTGCCCCGCGGCCCCAGCACCCGCAGCCACCGTCGTCACCGAAGAATGATCGCACACCATGACTTTACAAGTGGCCTCGCGCTATCTGATGCGTTGACCTGAAGTTGGTCAAATCCTGCATGCAGGGCGCCAGAGGTGGCTCCCTGTTTTCTTTTTTGGCTGCATGTTAATCTTTCAGGCCATAAATACCCGCTGACGCCGTCCGGTCCAGCAAACCAAGGAAAGAAATTGTGAAAAAACTAATTGTCGCGTCGATACTCTGTCTGGCGGCCACCACCGCCATTGCCGCAGAGGGATTGATAGAAATGAAAAGCGCGCACAACGCGGCAGACACCGGCACGCGCCTGCTTGCTGCCCTTGAAGCCAGGAAACTCACCCTGTTCGCTCGGGTGGATCACGCGGCTGGCGCAAAGAAAATAGATAAGGTACTGCGCCCCACCGAAGTATTTATTTTTGGCAACCCCGCAGGAGGCACGCCTATGATGGAATGTGCGCAATCGATGGGTATTGATTTGCCGCTCAAGATGTTGGTGTGGCAAACGGCAGATGGCAACGTGATGCTGGGTTATAACGATCCCGCGTGGTTGGCGAATCGTCACGGCACCGCCTGCGAGCAAGCGGTCGTGAATGTCTCCAAAGTCCTCGATGGCATCGCGAAAGCGGTCGCCGGGCCTTGAGGCTTGCACGGCTACGATGTTGCCGAACCCTTAGCCGCTGAAAAACGCCGTTTGTTTTACGTTGGATTTTTATCCAGCCGTTGCGGCCGGGTAAAAATCGGCTTCAACCTTTAAAATAAACTGCGGCCATTTAACTCAGGCTCGCCCATCAGTAATTCCAGCGCAGAGCTTCGTCCATATACAAAACAACGAAAGGCACGAATATCGCCAGTGTGATGACTCCCTGCAACATTTCAATTGGCAAGATTCATCGCTGTATAGCCGATACGGTTGCCCGGCACCATCAACAGGTATTGGCAAAGAACGATGCCCCAGCTGATAAACGCGGCCATGTACCAAGGCTTGTCCGTAAGATTTTTCAGATGCGCGCACCACGCGAAGGTCATGAAAAGATTCGACGCGACCAGCATCGCCGCTGTGGTCAAAACGGGTGAGCCAAATAAGCTTTTCATTACGGCTTGTTGCGGAAAACATTGATTTAACCGTAAAAATTCAGCATGCGTCGATTGTATTTTGGGTGGATGCCGTCGACACCAGAACGTGCGTATTTGAGCGTAAACTTAGCCCTCTTAAACTGACTAAGTCAGTGCCGCATCTGACATGTATTGCGGCGCTCAATAGATTGGCCATGGTCCCACATCTCACCACCTCGCTCACCGGTCCGCTGCTTGACCTGGAAAAGAAAATTCTCGACGCGCGCCCAAGTATCGAACGCTGGTTTCGCACCAAATGGATGGTCGAGCGACCACCGTTTTATACTTCGGTGGATTTGCGCAATTCCGGATTTAAGTTGGCTCCGGTCGACACCAATTTATTTCCGGGCGGATTCAATAATTTGAATCCTGAATTCATGCCGCTGTGCATTCAGGCGGCAATGGCCGCGGTGCAGCGGGTATGCCCGGATAAACAGCGTTTTCTGCTGATTCCGGAAAATCACACGCGCAACCTGTTTTATTTGGCTAATGTAGCGGCGATTCAAAAGATTTTAATCGGCGCCGGCCTTGAGGTGCGGATTGGCTCGATGTTGCCTGAGGTCACCGCGGCCACGCGGCTCGATTTGCCAAATGGCGAAAAACTCACGCTCGAGCCGATCACACGTGTCGGCAATAAATTGATGATCGAGGGTTTTGATCCCTGTGCGATTTTGCTGAACAATGATCTCTCTGCCGGCGTGCCGGAAATTCTCAAAGGCCTGTCACAGCCGGTGGTGCCGCCGCTGCACGCGGGCTGGACCACCCGTCGTAAAACGTTGCACTTTCACGCCTACGATACGGTCGCTGAGGAATTCGCCAAGTTGATTGGTATCGACCCCTGGTTCATAAACCCGATTTTCAGCCAGTGCGGCAAGGTTAATTTTTCAGCCCACGAGGGTGAGGAATGCTTGGCCGCAAATGTTGCAGCGGTGCTTGATGAAATGCAGGTTAAATATAACGAATACGGCATCACCGAAAAACCGTTTGTAATCGTAAAAGCCGACGCCGGCACCTACGGCATGGGCATCATGAGCGTCAAGTCAGCCGATGAAGTGGTCGGCCTCAACCGCAAGCAGCGCAACAAGATGGCGGTGGTCAAGGAGGGCCTCGAAGTCTCCGAGGTCATCGTCCAGGAAGGTGTGCACACCATCGAAAAAGTCGGCGGCGCCTCGGCCGAGCCGGTGGTATATATGGTCGACCGCTTCGTGGTCGGCAGCTTTTATCGCGTCAACACGCTGCGCGGCATCACCGAAAACCTCAACGCACCAGGCGCGCATTTCGAGTCGCTCGGGTTCGAGTCGGCCGGCGCCACGCCGGAACCCGCAGGCGATCCGTCCGCAGCCAACAACCGTTTTTACACCTATGGCGTGATTGCGCGCCTGGCGAGTCTCGCCGCCTCCTACGAACTGGAGCAAACCGCAGGCGCCGTTACACAGACTGCGGACGCCGCCGCCTGATGCGGATCCTCTTCGTCGCCGACCCGCCGGCGTCCTTCAAGATCTACAAGGACACCACCTACACGATGATGCGCGAGGCCGATGCGCGTGGCCACGTCATCGCGTTCTGCCACCAGCACGACTTGCTGGTGCGCGACGGCATGGTGCAAGCCAATACCGCAACCCTGACACTGCTAAAACCGTTGGTGGCCAAGGGTTACGGCTGGCATACCATTGGAGAACCTCTACAGGAGCCGCTCTCCGCGTTCGATGCCGTGGTGATGCGCAAGGACCCGCCGTTCGACATGGAATATGTGTATTCGACCCACCTGCTCGAGCGCGCCGCGGCCCAGGGCGCGCGCGTGTTCAACTCCGGGCGGGCGATTCGCGACCACAGCGAGAAATTGTCGATCCTCGAGTTCCCGCAGTTCACCGCACCGACCCTGGTGGCGCGCGACGCGGCGCACCTGCGCGCCTTCCTGGCCGAGCACAGCGACACCATCTTCAAGCCGCTCGACGGCATGGGCGGCGCCGGCATCTTCCGGGTGCGTGCCGACGACCCGAATGTCGGCTCGATCATCGAAACCCTCACCGACAACGGCGCGCGGACCATCATGGCGCAAAAATATCTGCCGGCCATCAAGGACGGCGACAAACGCGTGCTGCTGATCAATGGCAACCCGGTACCGTACTGCCTCGCGCGGATCCCGAAGGCGGGGGAGACCCGCGGCAACCTCGCGGCCGGCGGCACCGGCGTGGCGCGCGAGTTGACGGGCCGCGACCTCGAGATTGCCGAGGCATTGGGCCCGACCCTGGCGTCACGTGGCCTGATGCTGGTCGGCCTCGACATCATCGGCGAGCACCTCACCGAAATCAACGTCACCAGCCCGACCTGCTTTCGCGAGATCATGGACCAGACCGGGACCAACGTCGCCGGCATGTTCATCGATGCGCTCGAAGCCGCTGCCGGGGCGTGATCCTACAGCGCGCGGCGCCGCGCCGGCGGCGGCGAATCGCTTATAGTGCGGGTTGATTCGCAACCACACGCACCATGGTCGGCATTCTCCTCATCACGCACGGCGACCTCGGCGAAGCGCTGCTGGCCGGCGCCGCCCACGTACTCGGCGGCATGCAGCCCAACGCGACCGCCATGACGATCCTGCCGGGCGACCGCGTCAGCGACCGCGTTGCCGAAGGCCGCAGCATCGTCAAGGCGATCAACGGCGGCGACGGCGTGCTGGTGCTGACCGACATTTTCGGCGCCACCCCGGCCAACATCGCGGGGTGCCTGCTCGACTCAAGCCAGGTGGAAGGCGTGGCCGGCGTCAGCCTGCCGATGCTGGTCAAGGCGCTCGCCTACCGCGACCTGCCGCTGCCGGCGCTGGTCGTCCGGGCGCTCGAAGCGGGCGCGCAGGGACAAATCAGGATCAAGGAGGACTGCTGCCATGCCGTACAAGGAGGAGGTTGAAATCATCAACCAGCTGGGCCTGCACGCGCGGGCCTCGGCCAAGCTCACGCAGCTGGCGGCGCAGTACAAGAGCGAAGTCTGGCTGGCGCGCAATGGCCGCCGCGTCAACGGCAAGAGCATCATGGGGGTGATGATGCTGGCCGCCGGTCTCGGCAGCAAGGTCGAGATCGAGATCACCGGCCCGGACGAATCCGACGCCCTCGCCGCCATCAAGGCGCTGATCGCCGACAAGTTTGGTGAGGGAAAGTGAGCCCGCCGTGAGGGATCGATCGTGAGCTTCACGCTGCACGGCATCCCGGTATCGGGCGGCATCGCCATCGGGCGCGCGCACCTGATCACGCCGGTGGCGCTCGATGTCGCGCACTACAAGATCGATGCCAACCAGGTGGCCGCCGAGGTGGCGCGCTTCGATACCGCGGTCAAGGGTGTGCAGGACGAACTCAAGACGCTGCACAGCAGCCTGGCCACTTCCTCACCCGGCGAGATCGGCGCCTTCATCGACCTGCACTGGATGATCCTGTCGGATCCGATGCTCTCCAAAGAGCCGGCGCGCATCATCGGCGAACGCCTGTGCAATGCCGAGTGGGCGCTGATCCAGCAGATGGACGCGCTGGTGGCTCAGTTCGACGAGATCCAGGACGAATACCTGCGCGAGCGCCGCCACGACGTCACGCAAGTGGTCGAACGCGTGTTGAAGCGCATGGTCGGCGCACAAACCCTGATGCAGTCGGCGCTCAACAAGAAGCGCTCCCAGGAAGCCGAGATGATCGTGGTCGCGCACGACCTGTCGCCAGCCGACATGCTGGTCTTCAAGGAGCACCAGTTCGCGGGCTTCGTGACCGACGTCGGCGGCCCGACCTCGCACACCGCGATCATGGCACGCAGCCTGGCGCTGCCGGCGATCCTGGCGCTGCACCACGCGCGCAACATGATCGCAGAAGACGACTGGCTGATCCTCGATGGCAGCGCCGGCGTGCTGATCGTCGCGCCCGATGCCGCGGTCCTCAACGAATACCTGTTGAAGCGCCGCGGCGTCGACCTCGAACGCAAGAAGCTCAAACGCATCGCCACCGCCCCCGCGGCCACCCTCGATGGCGTGCCGATCGAGCTGCACGCCAACATCGAACTGCCCGAAGACGCCAAGGTGGCGCTGGCCAACGGCGCCACCGGTGTCGGGTTGTTCCGCACCGAGTTCCTGTTCATGAACCGCAAGGAAAGCCCGTCCGAGGACGAGCAGTTCGAGGCCTACCGCGCGGTGGTCAAGGCGATGCGCGGCCAGCCGGTCACGATCCGCACCCTCGACATCGGCGCCGACAAGCAGATCGACGGCGAATCGGCCGGCGCCAATTCACTCAACCCCGCATTGGGCCGGCGCGCGATCCGCTATTGCCTGGCCGAACCGCAGATATTCCTGGCGCAGCTGCGCGCAATCCTGCGCGCCTCGCAGTTCGGCAAGGTGAAGATCCTGCTGCCGATGATCGCGCATGCCCATGAAGTCACCCAGGCGCTCGAACTGCTCGCGCAGGCCAAGGCGCAGCTCGACGCCGCGGGCCGCGCCTACGATGCCGGCGTCGAGGTCGGCGGCATGATCGAGATTCCCGCAGCCGCGCTGTCGCTCGGCCTGTTCGTCAAGAAGCTCGGCTACCTGTCGATCGGCACCAACGACCTGATCCAGTACACATTGGCGATTGATCGCACGGATGATGAAGTATCGGACCTGTACGACCCGCTGCATCCGGCGGTCCTGTACCTGATCGCGCACACCATCCGCACCGGCCACAAGGCCGGCCTGCCGGTCGCGGTGTGCGGCGAAATGGCCGGCGAGGTGAGCATGACGCGCCTCCTGCTCGGCATGGGCCTCAAGCAATTCTCGATGCATCCGGCGCAGCTCCTCAGCGTGAAACAGAAAATCCTGCAGTCTTCGCTTGCCGAATGCGAAGACGCGGTGAAACGCATGCTGCGCACCGAAGAGCC
>JAYVKG010000227.1:0-8751 GCA_043768625.1 Betaproteobacteria bacterium | reverse complement strand
GCCTGTTTCGCGTCGGCGATGCGGTAATTAAACTCAGTCACATTGCGCGGCCCGATCAATTCGCACAGCTTCCGAAAGCTGCCGCGCGTTTCGGGTACGGTGATGGCCAGTAGTGCCTCGTGATGCTCACCCATTTCGGCGCGTTCGGCGATAAAACGCAGGCGATCAAAATTCATGTTGGCACCACAGCAAATGGCGACAAATGTTTTGCCGCTGCATTTTTCGCGCTCAACATAGCGTTTGATGCCGGCCAGGGCCAAGCCGCCTGATGGCTCCATGATCGCGCGCGTGTCCTGAAAAATATCCTTGATGGCGGCGCATATTTCGTCGGTATCCACCAGCACGACCTCATCCACCAGCGCCTGCGCGAGGCGAAAAGTCTCCTTGCCGACTTGTTTCACCGCAACCCCATCTGCAAACAGATTCACGTGCGACAACGTCACGCGTCGACCGGCCTTTAACGACTGGTACATGGCATTGGAATCAACCGGCTCCACGCCGATAATTTTTGTGGCTGGTGACAGCGCTTTTACATAAGCCGCAATCCCTGCAATCAATCCGCCGCCGCCGATCGGTACAAAGATCGCGTCGATCGGATGTTGATACTGGCGCAGGATTTCCATACCGATCGTACCTTGTCCCGCGATCACCAAAGGATCATCGTAGGGATGCACATAAACAAGTTTTTTTTGCGCCGCCAACCGATGCGCGTGTACGCTGGCTTCGTGATAGCTGTCGCCGTGTAACACCACCGTTGCACCGCGCCGGAAAACCGCTGCGACCTTGATGTTCGGCGTGGTTAGCGGCATCACGATGGTCGCTTTCACGCCCAGCTTTTGCGCGGCCAGCGCGACCCCTTGCGCATGGTTGCCAGCGGAAGCGCAGATCACGCCACGCTTTAGTTCGGCGGGGGAGAGGTGCGCCATCTTGTTATATGCGCCGCGCAGCTTAAATGAAAATACCGGCTGCAGATCTTCGCGTTTTAGCAGCACCCGGTTGTTCAACGTCTCTGAACTGCCAACAGCCCGCTCCAGCGGGCTTTCCACGGCAACATCATAGACGCGGGCGGTGAGGATGCGTTTCAAGTAATCTATTTGCATAGTTTTTTCTGCTGATTCGCTGCCAATTTAGCAGGAAACGAGTCGGACACGGCGTCAAACGATCGGCCTTGCCGCACGCTACAATACAGTCATGAGTCAACCTGCGCTCAAGCTTGCGGCCGCCAAAGCGGCTATCGCTTACGTTCCCATCGATACTATTATCGGGGTTGGGTCCGGCTCGACGGTCAATTTATTTATCGTCGAGTTGGCAAAGATATCCCACCGCATCAAGGCCGCCGTCTCCAGCTCTGATGCCAGTACCGCCCTGTTGCGGCAAGCCAATATCGAGGTGATGACGTTAAATGACGCTGGCATGTTGTCGGTATATATCGATGGTGCTGACGAAATCACGCGCCATCTGGCGATGATAAAAGGTGGTGGCGCGGCACTGACACGGGAGAAAATCGTTGCGGCCGCTTCTGATAAATTCATTTGCATTGCAGATGATTCCAAACTGGTTGGGGTGCTTGGAAAATTTCCCTTGCCGGTCGAAGTGATCCCGATGTCACGCAGCTATGTGGCGCGTGAATTGGTGAAGCTGGGCGGCGCGCCTGAATGGCGAATGCTTGACGGCAAGGGCGTCATCACCGATAACGGCAACTGGATTCTCGATGTGCATAACCTTGCTATCGCCGATCCGATCGGGCTGGAGTCGGCCATCAACCAGATTGCCGGGGTGGTTACCAACGGACTGTTTGCCAGGCGCGGGGCCGATATCTTATTGCTGGCGACCAGTGACGGCGTTAAAACACTCACCCGCAGCCCGTAATAGAATTGTCACAGAGGCGGTATACACTCAACAATCCCACCAGGGCTGAATCCCGCCTTCGCCCTTTACACGACCTAAAAACATGCCAAGTGAACATATTTCCAAGAAATTTGATGCCGAACTCGAGGGCGTGCGCTCACGCGTGCTGCAGATGGGTGGTCTGGTAGAACAACAGATCAATCGCGCCATGGAAGCACTCGCCAACGGTGATATGAAGCTGGCCGACCAAATCATCGTTGACGATCACCGCGTCAACGCGATGGAAGTCGGCATCGACGATGCCTGTACGCACATCATCGCCAAGCGCCAGCCGACGGCAGGTGACCTGCGCATGGTGATGGCCGTGGTCAAAACGATCACCGATCTGGAACGCATTGGCGACGAGGCGCAAAAAATCGCGCGCATGGCCAAACTTACCCATGATCGCGAGCACACGGCATCGCCGCGCTTTGCCGAAGTCCATTACATGAGCAGTGTTGCGGTCGATATGCTCAATACGGCACTCGACGCCTTTGCGCGTCTGGACGTCGCGGCGGCGGCAAAAGTGGTAAAACAGGACAAGATTGTCGACGAACAATTCCGCGGCATCATGCGCCAGCTGGTCACCTTCATGATGGAAGACCCGCGAACCATCTCCGCCTGCATCGATATCTTGTTCATCGCCAAGGCGATCGAGCGCATTGGTGACCATGCCAAGAACATGTCGGAGTATGTGGTGTATCTGGTCAAGGGCAAGGACGTCCGCCATATCACGGCTGAGGAATTCGAACGCGAGACTGCATCACCGGACTAACAACTTTTTGTTTCACCAGCCGTCGCTGGTGGTGACGATTCGCTTCTGCTGGAACAGCCGATCGCCGAGAATCGAAAAACGGTTTCCAAGGTTTATCGATAAATAATTCAGCATGAAAATCCGGTTGCGACCTTCTTTAGTTGCGCCCCGCAGACAATGCGCTAGGCGGCCGGTGGCACAAATCCGGTTGCCTGATCTGCTCCATCGCCAAAAAAATGCCGCTGCATTTGCTCTTCGAGATACTTGCGCGCCTTGATATCCGCGAGATTCAGCCGGTTTTCATTCACCAACCGCTTCTGCTGTTCAAGCCACTCTTTCCACGCTTGTTTGGAGACGCTTTCAAAAAGTTTTTTCCCCAATGGACCGGGGTAAGGCGGGTAATCGAGACCTTCCGCTGCCACTTTGAGTTTGACGCAATTCACCGTTCTTGCCATTTGCTGCTCCATTGGTTGTTTGCTACACGGCTTTTGAATAAATTTTCGAGCGCCGTGAATAGTTATATAAGGCTTGTTTTTGCTGTGGCAAGGTCGATACGTCGGTTTCAACAAAGCCGCGCTCAAGAAACCACTGGGTGGTCTGGGTCGACAGGACGAACAATGTCTTGAAGCCTTTTTCCTTGGCGCGCTTTTCGGCGAAATGGAGGATGCGTTCGCCACGACCACCGTCGCGATAAAAAGGATTAACCGCCAGACACGCCAGTTCAACCGCCTTGTCGTTGGGGAACGGATACAGTGCCGCGCAGCCAATGATTTCATTATCGTGTTCCAGCACCACGAAGCGGTCGATTTCTTTCTCAATCAGTTCCCGCTCGCGTTTGACAAGGATACCGGCTGCAACCAGCGGATCGATGATGCCCATGATGCCGTCGGCATCAGTGAGTTTCGCGTCGCGCAGGCAGTCGGCTGCCTCAAGTACGATCATGGTGCCGATACCATGATGGGTGAACAGCTCCATCAGCAGCGCGCCGTCGATGTGGCGGCTGATCAAATGCGCGCGTTTGACCCCCTCACGCACTGCGCGGATCGCGCAGGGCAGGAACAGTCGAATGTCTTCGGTCTGCCCACCGTAGCGGACCGAGTTGAGCGCCTCCTGCGCCTGCAACGCCGTCAGTTCATTGATCAAGCGGTCTTTGTTATCGGTGGCACCGAGCGTCTCGGTCAGAAATATAAGTTTTTCAGCTTTCAATGCGATGGCAACCGATGTCGCCACATCTTCCAGCGTGCAATTGAAAATGTCGCCGGTCGGTGAAAAGCCAATCGGCGAGATCAGCACCACTTCGTCGTCGTCAAGTCGGCGGACGATACCTTCGACATCGACTTTCCGTACCTGTCCGGTGTGCATGTAGTCGACGCCATCCCGCACCCCAACCGGCTTCGCGGTAATAAAATTTCCGGAGGCGACACGGATATCTGCGCCCGCCATCGGCGAATTGGCGAGTTCGGTGGAAAGCGTTGCTTCAATTTCCATGCGCACGATGCCGTTGGCCTCTTTCACACAGCGCAGCGCGGCATCGTCGGTAACCCGACGGCCATCCACCAGACGCGACACCACATGGTGCTGCTTCAGCTGGTCTTCTACCTGCGGGCGGGTGCCGTGCACCAGTACTACGCGAATCTCCAGGCTCACCAGCACGTTGATGTCGTGCGCCAATTGCATCATTTCGCCGTCGGTGAGTACCTCGCCGCCAAATGCAATCACGATGGTGCGCTCGCCAAATTCGTGGATGAACGGCGTCGCGCTGCGGAACCACTTGACGAAAGCTTCGAGTTTTTTTGCGTCGTTTTTGGCCATGCCAGCCGCTGTCGGGGGTAAGGTGGATTGGGGCGAGCGCTATTTTAGCGACAAGATGTCATTCATGCCCATAGGTTCACGTGCGATTGCCTGTATCGCCTCCATTGCCGAGGTCACCGAAACGGGCCGCCAGCACTGCGATCACAGCCATTGCCGCGGTTTCGGTACGTAGCGTGCGCGGCCCGAATTGCACCGGGACCACCTTCCGTGCGACCGCGCGGGCGATTTCTTCATCGGCAAAGCCGCCTTCAGGACCGATTAAAAGTGTGATCGGCTTGCGCGCGTCGACGTTTCCCAGCAAAGGCTGTTCGGCCTGTGGATGCAATAGTACGACGTTGCCCGCAACCGTGCTATCCAGCATTTCCAGCCACTGATTGAGCGTTCGCAAATGCCCCACCACCGGTATGCGGTTGCGCCCGCATTGCTCGCAGGCAGCCACCGCAATGGCCTGCCAGTGCTGGACGCGTTTTTCAGCACGCGCACTGTCAAGCTTCAGCGTCGCGCGCGCGGTCGCTATCGGCACTATGCCGGCCACGCCGAGTTCCACCGCTTTCTGCACGATCAGGTCCATTTTGTCCGCAGTCGCCAGTGCTTGTACCAGCGTAATGCTGATCGGCGCTTCCCGCTCGACAGGGTTGAATGTGGTCAGCGTGGCAGTCGCAGTGCGTTTGCCGATGGCAACCAGCGTGGCTGCAGATTCGCCGCCCGTACCATCGAACAGGGTAATCGTTTCACCTGCCGCGATACGCAACACCTGCAAATGTCGCACCACTGCTTCGTCCAACGCGAATGCGCTGCCGGGCATCGCGGGACGCGGCAACGGTGAAGCAGAAAAAAATCGTGGGGAAGTCACCGGATATGGAGTTGATGCGTTGCAAGGTTCGGATGAGCGCAGTGCGGGAGTATTATAGCGGCGCGCTGCGTGTCTACCAGCGGCCTCAACGCCTCACTATTTCGTATTATGACGACCCGCCAATGCCTCTACTCGAATCCTTGCAGCAATCTGAACTCCCCGGCCATGATGCGGCCAGCGCCGTCGGACCGGTCGACCCGGCGCGCCTGGTTTTATCCGTCATTCAAATCATGCAGGAAGTTGCCGCGCGTGAGCTGATGCCGCGTTTCAAACACGTCACCGCGGAACGCAAGCACGATGGCTCCATTGTCACCGCGGCGGATCGCATGGTGGAAGCCGCGTTGGCCGAAGCGCTGCCGCGCATTTTCGATTGCCCGGTGCTCGGCGAAGAAATGGCTGAGGACGCGCAAAAGAACATCTGGCGCGAGGCCGACTGGTGCTGGTGTGTAGATCCGCTCGACGGCACCGCAAATTTTGCCGGTGGCAAGCGCTACTTCGGCATGTCCGTCGCCTTGATGCATAGGCGCAGAAGCGTGTTGGGTGTGGTGCTTGATCCGAATAACGCCGAGGTATTTCATGCCTTGCAGCACGGTGGAGCGTACCTTGACGGAAAGCGATTAAAGCTGCTTCCCGCCAAGCATCTGTGTGATGCGCATGTCGAGGTCGGTCGCTATAAGCGTTTGGGACGACTCGGCTCCGCCCTGCTGGAGCACAAACCGTTTCGCAAGCTAAGCATGAGCGGCGCGTCGGTACTACAGTGGAGTCACATGGCTTGTGGGCGCGTCGACGCGTTTCTGCACGCGGGAGAGCAACCGTGGGATTATGCGGCAGGGGCGTTGATTCTCGAGGAAGCCGGCGGACGCATCGCCTCGCTGCAGCACGATGATTACTGGCGTCAAGACCATCCCAACGAGTGGTCAAAATCGGTGATTGCGGCGCGTCACCCCGCGCTGTTCGATGAATGGAAGCGGTGGGTGCGCAGTCATTTGTAGTGCCATCAAGGGAGGTAGAACGCCATTTAAAGCGCTTCTCCAGATATTTTATGGCTGAAAGGCCCGCCAAATGGCGAGTTTGACCGGCGGCGCTATTTCACCCGTACCGAATAGGTGTATTCAGCCACAGTGCCGTAGCGCGATACCGGGTACGCGACCTGCGACGACCAGCTGAAAAGACAAGCACCCGGCCGAGGCTGTGTAAAAATGCAACTCCAACCTTGCAGAAGCGGTAAATGGTTTTAGTGCTCGATGGTGAGCCACGACAACCGTCTTTGCGCTGGTCGATTTTTTGCCGGGGTAATAATCAGGTTTCAGATTCAGTGCGCCCTATGGCGCGGCAAGTTGCCCACAGAAAGGGCCTCAAGTACCGCCTCATGCTCCAAGCGCCTGACACGCCTCTGCGTGCTGGTAGTGCACTGCGCCTTCATTGAGCAGCTCTGGCAACCAGAATGCCACTATGTATGCTGCGTCTTGCCGTCCTCGATAGACGTATACCGCTTGATCAACGTCTGCCCCGCCGGACACCGATACTCGTCTGTGTCTGGCTGATACACGAAGGCCATCCGGTCAAATAGTCCGTCAGCCTTGCTGGAGGTCAGCGGCTTGGGAACGAGTGGTGTGATGCCGGCATTCTGACAAGCCAGGATTTCCGCGCTTTTGAAGTAACCCGGTTTGGCAGGGCCGTGAGGTATTTGACCCCCATCGCCTCGCGTGCGTGAATCGCCATCTTCGACAGTTGGCTGCGATCACTGCCTACGTTGGTTACTTCGTGTGCCACGATGAGGTGGTGTTGGGCATCGACGGCCGTCTGCACGTTGTAGCCGACGATGCCGGACCCTCGGGTCTTAATGGATTGCGCATCGGGATCGGTCAGCGAGAGTTGGTGGTCCGGTGCGTCGTTCATTTGCACTTCGAGATCTTTGAGACGCTGCGTTTGCTCCTTCAGTGCCGCGATCTTCTCGTTCAGGCGTCCCTTCTCGGCAAGGGAAACGGCTGATTTGGCCCGGTCGGCGGTATCGAGTGCAGCAAGATAGCGGTTAATGCTGTCCTCGATCTGTTGCTGACGGCGTTCCATCTTGGCACTGGTGAAATTCTTGTCGCGACTGTTGACAGCCTTAAACTTGCTGCCATCGATGGCGACGATCGCCTGGGAGAACAGGTCCAGCTGGCGGCAAAGTGCTACGAACTGCCGACACACGTTGCGGATCGCTTTGCCGTTGTCTTTGCGAAAGTTGACAATGGTCTTGAAGTTTGGTGTCAACCAGGAGGTCAGCCACATCATCTCGACATTGCGTTGTGTTTCCAGCTCAAGGCGACGCGTTGATTGAACGCGATTGAGGTAGCCATGAATATAGATTTTGAGAAGTGTTGCCGGATGGTAAGCAGGCCGACCCGTAGCCGCCGGATCAACCCCTTCAAAACCCAGTTTACCTAGATCCAGTTGGTCGACAAAGTCGTCAATCACGCGCGCTGCGCTATTCTCAGTCACGTGATCGTCCAGCAATTCGGGGAGTAAGGTGCCTTGGCCTCGGCAGTCACCTTGCACAAAACGCTTCATGGAAATTGCTCAACATCGGAGGCAATATGCATGTAACGATTGCAGACAAATTCTGCTTGCAATTAGGACGAAACACTTCAATTATTTTTACTCGCCCTCGTGCGTTTTTACACCGCCTCGGCCATAACCTGTCGTTCATCGGCATGCTCAAATCTTCTCCGAAGCGGACGTACAACGACAAATTCGTCGCCTGAGTGATTGGAGGGTGTCGATCCACCCGCGAAATTTGCTCTGCGAAGCTGCGAACGGCGGTGATCCCGGTGCCGTCTGAGACCACGACGGCATACGCGGGGCATTGTACGCAGATGACTGCCGGCGCCGCGAAGGGGCGCAATTGTTGAAGCGCGTGTTTGATATCGACATTGAGCACTGCCCGCACTGTGGTGGGCAACTGAAGCTCATCGCGGCGATCGAGGAGCAGGCCGTGATCCAGCGCATCCTCCCCCATCTGGGGCTGGCTGCGCAGCCGCCACCGCGTGCACCGGCAAGACGGGTGAATCTGTTTCAGGCGGCTTGAGGAGTGAATCCGGACTGGTTTTTGAGAGGGCTGGGGGAGGTGTGCAGACGGCGCTCGGGCAATCGCTCAGATGGCGTGGAATTCAGGCGCGCTTAGTGCGGAAATTGGCTGCGAAGTTGAGTGAATCATGGGTTTTTAAAGGCTGCGCGCTCGTTTGACCGCTTGACGATCAGCGGATACATTCAGGATTCTTGAAAGAGGCCGTTTGAAATTCCTATCCCCCTACGGTAGGTTGACCGGGTCGGCCACCTTGTCGGTCCAGGTGAGGCCGATGCCGTTCGCGGTGCCGTCCAGCTTGGCCGGCAGCGCTGGGGCGGCGATGCCGTAGTTGGTGATTGACGGCGAGGCCAGGCGGATGCGGCCCAAGCCGCCGGG
>JAYVKG010000226.1:0-5051 GCA_043768625.1 Betaproteobacteria bacterium | reverse complement strand
CACTAATGCGGGCGTCTTAATGACGGTTCAAATTTCTTGGCAGGCACCGGGCAGTGAATTTGCCGCAAGTCATACCACGGTAGCATCGCTTCCCGGCGGCACCTAGAGGAATAAGCAGATGAATTTTTCCTTACAAAATCGAGCAGTGATGCGCAATAGTCCTCGAGGCTTTACGCTCGTTGAAGTCATGGTGGGCTTGGCACTTTCGATGTTGTCCATGCTCATCATTATTCAGCTATTTTCGGTGAGTGATGCGCGAAAACGCGTGACAACCGGTGCCGCTGAAGGTCAGCAAACCGCTAACGTGAGCTTATATCAGGTGAGTCGTGTAATTCGCCTTGCCGGCGCAGGACTGACACAATCGAGTGGTATCTGGGGCTGCGCCATTCAGGCGTATCGGTCTGCGACACAAATTTTGCCGTCCTCAGTAGCGTTCCCGGCCCCTTTTGCCAGTGTGCCTCTGACAGTGCATACGATTCCTGCCTTAATTCATGCTGCGGCCGCGCCGGACGGATATAGCGACGTCATCGCTGTTATCGCAGGTAACAGTGAGACTGGTCAAGCCGAACTTCAAGTGATCGCGCCGCCTGCTGCAAACGGTCTCACGCTGCAACGTACCAACGGCGTAAACCCGCAGGATTTGATACTGATGACAGCGCCTGGGTCAATTGCCAACTGTCAGATCGCGCAAGTCGACTCCACCTTCAACGGGACCACTGCGCCCAATACGTTGCCCTTGGGAGCTGCCGGCACTTTTTATAATACGACGACCGGGCTTGCGGGAGGTATTTACACCGCCAATTCTGTAGCGCTGCATCTTGGACGAACCCCGATGTTCACCCTCTTCGGCATCAATGCGGGCAATTCTCTGGTGCAGTACGACTTGTTGAATCTTTCTGGTACACCGTCGAGTGTGATTGCCGACAATGTTTTCGACATGCGCGCGCGTTACGGCGTGGTAAATGCTTCTGGTACTGGTCCAATTACCTGGCAGGCGCCCAATGTTGCTCCTTGGGATGTGCCGACTCTCACCGCTGGAACACCTGCGGCACTTGCGTTAGTGGATCGCATTCGTGCAGTTCGTATTTCGATGGTGTTCCGCAGCACGGAGCCGGTGGTTGATGCCTCTCCGCCGACTACGTACATCATGTTCCCCGACGATAATCCGCAGACCGTAACCATACCCAGCGGCGGCCAGCTATATCGCTATCAGGTATATGACACGATGATTCCATTGCGCAACCTTCGGTATGTTCCCAATCCCAGACCTTCCTAATGTGTTCAATGACTTACTGCCCCCATATATTTTTAGCGTCAAATGCGCCGATGCCATCGAGCAGACAAAGCGGCTTTGTGCTCGTAATTGCACTTATCGTGCTGGCTGCGATGACCCTTGCGGCTGCGGCGATGGTGAGAACGGTGGACACGTCGACCCTGCTTGCTCGAAACATTTCTTTCAAACGTGACGCCCTGAATCGCGCCGATTTTGCACTTGAAGCGGCGATTGATCAATTTCGTGGAACGGGTGCGTTAGCGACAAGCGGCAATACGCAAAACGACATGCCTGCAGAAAATTTCTCCGCCGTCATGCTGCCCACCGACACGGATGGTGTACCACTGGTGATGAAGGGAAATACGTCAAATACCTTCGGCAGTTCACCGACATGGGGCAAGGGTCCTGCCGGACCGGGTTTAATTCCTGCTGCGCAAAAGCTCGGCATGAATCCGGTTTACCTGATCGAGCGCATGTGCCGCATGGCTGGTGCAGCATTGCCTGAAAACTGTATCGTCAACGGTCGCGCTCAGGCTGGAGGCACTCAGCCAAATGACAAGCCGGGACAACTGTTTCCGCCGCTGTATCGAATAACTGCCCGCGTGACAGGACCGCGAAATACTGTTTCGTTCGTTCAAGCCATTTTCAGTTTACAAAATAACTAGCGGCCAAACATTTGGCCTAGCCTGGAGTTAGTCATGAAACAAAATAAAAATCTTTGGTCCTGCGGGAATTTTGGTCGCTTTGCAGCAGGTATGTCAGTATTTATTTTTATCTTTGCTGGCAGTAGTGTCAATGCTGCCACGACGCCGCTGGCAGATACCCCCGTGCGGGCTACCGCGAAGGTGCCGGCAAATGTCATGTTGATGTTGTCGGTGGAATGGCCTACCGCGGTGGTGCAATCTTTTAATGACGAGGTCACCAGTATTTGTCCGGGGCGCGACGGCAATTCCGACAGCATTTGCTACGTTGCGACCCGCGATTACATCGGCTATTTCGATCCATTCAAGTGCTACAACTACGACTTAACCGCCAATTACTTTGTGCCCGCCGGCTACACGATCGGTGCCAGCGCGTTGTTGCCCAATGCGGGATTAAAAACCTGTGCAGGTAACTGGAGCGGCAATTACCTCAACTGGGCAACAATGCAGACCATAGATATGTTCAGGTGGGCGATGACCGGGGGGGATCGTTTTATCGATACGGCGACGCTCAGTGTGTTGGAAAAAGCGCGCCATACTGGCCAGGGGGGCTACGGACAGTTTCCGATAAAGCGACTCGGTGGCTCGGTCGTCGGAGGCGGGGCCAACGCGGTGACGCCGGTGGCACCTTCTACGGTGACTCCGTTCGCTTCTGCGAATATTTTTTCTCGTACACAAGGTTTGAATACGGTGATGTGGGTGTCGGATGATCGGGTGCGTTTGTTCAACAATAACCATCCTAACGGTAATAACCCCAGCAATGACCTGACGTTTCCAAGTGCTTCGTTCCAAGAGTCGGGATTGTGCAGCGACTATTTAGGTGCTTACGGTTGTACCCAGATATCGACTGGAAACCCTGGAACACGGCGTATCACCGTGGATACCACCTACACCAACGAGCCTGGCCAGTGCGCGTCGGCACCGCCTAATATCGCTTGTACCAATACGTCTGCTTCAGTAGGCGGCAGTGCCAACGTGGAACGGGATGTCACGGCAAATGATGCGGCCGGGTTGTGCCCCGCAAACGGCGGCACCATCTCGAGTACTTATATTTCCTGTTCGCAGATTACGGCAGGTCAAAGACAAGTGAGTTATCGCGAAAACGGTGTTTGTCCAGCGACAGGTTTACCAACGGGTGCGACGAGCATTACCTGCCGAACCCGTACTGGTTCGAAACGCGACGTAAGTTATCAATTGCCGACGCAGTGTAATGGCTTGGCGGCGGCGGGCAGTCAAACTAATTTCAGTTGTAGCAACTTATCTCCTGCTACCCGCCGCGAGATGCGGGCAGAGACCGGCATCTGTGGATCGACGATTCCAGCAGGTTATGCCACTTGTACCCAAGTGGTCGCAGGCACGTCAGGTACTCGCACCGCGACTTATCGCACCACAACGGACCAGACAGGCCAATGTAATACCTATATTGGACCTGGTACCTGCTCAAACCTGACCGCAGCCTCCGGCGGCATCAGTGTTCGGGAAATTGCGGGTCCGATGACCGGTGTCACGGCGTATTACATTCGCGTGAAAGTTTGCGATCAGGCAAGTTTTGCTGAAACACAATCAACATGCACCCTTTATGGGAGTAGTTACAAACCTACCGGAATAATGCAGGCAAATTCGCTGAACATGCGGTTTGGTGCCTTCGCTTATCTGTTTGATAGCGATACGTATCGTGACGGTGGCGTCTTGCGCGCGCGGATGAAGGACGTCGGACCATTGAAAGCTGTTCCGCAGCGCCCCTCCGTCACCAATGCCGCATCCGAGTGGAACGCTAGCGACGGCACCTACATCAACAATCCGGATTCCGCCGATGCTGCTGCGACGAATATGTTGCCCGGTGCCACATCGGGCGGTAGTGGTGCAATCAACAGCGGGGTGATCAATTATCTGAACAAGTTCGGGCGAACAAACGGTTACAAGACGTACGACACTCTCAGTGAGATGTATGCTGAAATAATCAAGTATTTTAAGCACCAAGGCCAACCCTCGACGTCTCCATCTTCCCCGACGTCCACCTATGTCAATAATTTGAATTCTTCCATGACGGACGGATTTCCGGTGATCACGCGGTGGAACGATCCGATTCAATATAGTTGCCAACAAAATTTCGTGATCTCGATCGGCGACGCCAATACGTGGAACGACAAAAATCTCAGCGGTGGTGTTTCGAATGCGCAAAACGAACCGTCGTTACCCGCTGATATTGATCCCGATTACAACGTTTCGGCTTGGACCAATGCCGTAGGTGCCGCAGAAGCGGCGCTTGTTTCCCGCATTGCTGCCCCAAGTGGATCTACAACTTACGGAAACGATTTAGCCAATTTACGCAACTGCTGTAACGGTACGGCTTTTCTCGCCGGGTTGGCATACTATGCGCATACTACGGATTTGCGTGCTGATTTTGACAATTTGAATGGCCCCCAAACAATTACCTCTTTCTTCGTAGATGTCCGCGAATCAGGTAGCTGGGGCACGAGTGGCGATCCGCGCAATCAGCACTGGCTAGCCGCAAAATACGGCGGCTTCAAAGACGAGAACAAGAATGGTGTCTTCGACGCACTTGATACCTGGGCTGATCCTGCCCGGGGGACGGTCCAAGGCAAGCCTGTGCCAAAAAATTACTTCGCAGGTAATCAACCTGAGAAACTTGTTTCTGGCTTGCAGAATGCGTTCCGGGACATTCGGGCTGCATCCGGTGCCGGAGCCGGCGTAGGCGTGGCGGCCTCGAATCTCTCGCAAACCACCGGTGAAAATGGAATCTATCAAGTTAAGTTTGATACGCGCGACTGGAGTGGAAAGGTTTCAGGGTTAACTATTTCCAATATCGATCAGACTACTGGCGCGATTACGCTGGTACCAGTTTTCGAGTCCGGTGCTTTGTTGGCAGCGAAGGGAGCGGGTAGTGGTTGGGACAGTGGTCGGGTAATGGTGACCGCAGTACCGGGGTCAAGCCAGCTTGGCCAGCCATTTCGACTTGCCAATCTGAACGCCGCTGAGCAGGCGGCACTTGGGCCAACCGTCGTTGAACAGCAGGATGTACTCAACTATATTCGCGGGCAGAAATCCAACGAGTT
>JAYVKG010000225.1:0-27808 GCA_043768625.1 Betaproteobacteria bacterium | reverse complement strand
GCCGTCTCCTGTCCGAATACGAAACTATCACCGCTCTTGTATGAGACCCGATCGTAGCGCGCGCCGCTGCGCGTTTCCACTGCAAACAGGCGCGAGCCTGTTAGCGCCTTTTTGCACGCCGCCCAGCCTGGATGGTGGTGCACGTTGGCAAATTCATGATAATCCAGGCCTGCACGTTTGACGCGCGCGTCGTCCCATTCAAAACCCAGCGGGTGCACCAGATGCAGGCTGGCACCGCTGTTCGCGCAAAGCCGGATGATGTTTCCGGTATTGGGCGGGATTTCGGGACGATACAGCACGACGTTAAACATCATTCAGACTTGACGCTCTGCCAACGGCACTGGTGCCCGGTGCGGTGAACCTGTATCGGCGGCATTGAATTGCGTCCCGCGGGCGATTACCCAGGCGGATACATGAGCAGCGCCAGCTTTTTTGAGCGTTTTCGCCGCCTCCGAAAGTGTCGCCCCGGTAGTCATCACATCGTCAACCAGAGCCACACGCTGACCGTCGAGCCGATGCCCGCAGTCAAAAGCACCACGCACATTTTTCAGGCGCGCCTCGCGGCTTAGTCCGGTTTGCGGCGGTGTATCCCGAACGCGCAACATGCCACGCGCGTTGAATTTAATCGCCAACATTTTGGCCACCCGTTGCGCAAGTAACGAAGATTGGTTGAAGCCACGTTCACGCAACCGCCCGGTCGCCAGTGGCAGCGGGATGACGAGGTCGATCTGCACGGGCTCAGCGGCGTCTGCACCAATGGCCCGGACCAGGGCAGTAGCGAACAATGGCAGCAGGCTCAGGTTGGCATTGAATTTGTACGCCTGCACCAGCCGGTCAAGCGGGTACGCGTAGCTGAACGCGCTGATGGTGGCGTCGAAATGCGGCGGGTCTGCCAGACACGCACCGCAAATTTGTCGCACAGCACCTTGCAGATTGCAGCGCGGGCAGCCAACCGCTGATCGATAAGGTAAATCGCGATGGCATGCCGCACACAGGCTGTCACGCGAGCGCGTGCCGCACAACGTGCAGTCTTGGGAAAGCGCGCCTGCAAATACCGAAGAAATCACGCCAGCGTGGAAAATCGACATGCCCAATACTTTCACAATTGTCGTTTAGCGATGCATCAAAAAATTGACATATCGGATGGTTTTGGCAATCATGCCATGTTTACTTCGCTGGCAGATTTGCAATGGAACCATCAATGAACTCCCCTACCGCCCAACCCGTGACTGTCTCTGTACCAGCGTCCTGGCAAGCCGCCGGCAAAGCACCCATTTGGTCGCTTGACGCCGTGGAAGCGCTATTCGATGCGCCATTTTCCGACTTGATGCACCGGGCGCAGACCGTACACCGCGCGCATCACGAGCCAAATCGCGTACAACTTTCGACCTTGCTGTCGATCAAAACCGGCGGCTGCCCCGAAGACTGCGGCTATTGCCCGCAAGCGGCGCGATACCTTACCGGCGTCGAAAACGAAGCCATGATGGAAGTCGCCGCGGTGGTCGCTGCTGCGAAACTTGCCAAGCAAAACGGTGCCTCGCGCTTTTGCATGGGTGCCGCGTGGCGGGGACCCAAGCAACGCGACCTCGATCCGGTGCTGGAGATGGTGCGGGGAGTCAAAGCACTGGGGCTTCAGACCTGCTGCACGCTAGGGATGCTGAAGGCGGGGCAGGCCGAGCAGTTGAAAGACGCTGGACTCGATTACTACAATCACAATCTCGACACCGCACCCGAAGTTTATGGCGATCTCGTTACCACTCGGCAATATCAGGACCGGCTAGACACACTCGGACAGGTGCGTAGCGCGGGCATCAATGTCTGCTGCGGCGGGATTGTCGGCATGGGTGAGTCGCGGCGCGAACGCGCCGGCCTGATCACCCAGTTAGCCAACCTCGAACCGCAGCCGGAATCGGTACCGATCAACTACCTGGTACAAGTGAAAGGTACGCCGCTGCATGAAAAGCTGCACGGCGAAAAAACGCTGCACTGGAGTGAATTCGTGCGCACCATCGCGGTGGCGCGTATCACCATGCCGGACAGCTTCGTGCGACTTTCAGCCGGCCGACAGGATATGGACGAAGCGACGCAGGCAATGTGTTTTCTGGCTGGAGCGAATTCCATTTTCTACGGGGAAAAACTACTGACCACGGGCAATCCGGACGGGGACCGCGACAGGGCACTGTTCGACCGGCTGGGGATTTTGCCACTGTAACAAACACCAGCATTGGCGCGGATTTTCAGCCATTTTCTGTCTGCAAGCGCCGCCAGTGCTGGTGTTTACCTAAAATTAATTGGGCCGACTCGCCGGTCTGTGTTGGCGAATTGCGCCGGATGCAGCGGCTTTTCATCACGAGCTAAACACCCACACCACCACCATGCCCGTCGCCGATTTTTCCCTGCAACTCTCCGAACTGGCCCAAGCCAATCAACTTCGCACGCGTCGCATCATTGACGGACCGCAGGATGCGGCTATGCTGGTCGATGGCAAACGCGTGATGTCGTACGCGAGCAACGATTACCTGGGGCTGGCCAATCACCCCAAAGTTGTGGAGGCCGCGATGCGGGCGTTAAAGCGTTATGGCCTGGGCGCGGGGGCGTCGCACATGGTATCCGGGCACATGCGCGCGCATCACGAACTGGAAGAAAAACTGACCGACTACCTCTGCCTGCCCAAAGCGTTGCTGTTCTCGTCAGGCTATGCGGCCAACATCGGCATCCTCACCACACTGGCCGGACACGGCGACACAATATTCGCCGACAAGCTCAACCACGCCTGCCTTACCGACGGCGCGCTGCTATCGCGGGCTAATTTCAAGCGCTATCCACACTGCGACCTGTTGAAGCTCGAAGCGATGCTGGCAGACGCAAAGCAAGCTGGCCGCAAGTTGATCGTCACCGACGCGGTCTTCAGCATGGATGGTGATATTGCACCTCTGCCGGAATTGCTGAAACTCGCCGAACAATACAACGCGCTGCTGGTCATCGACGATGCGCACGGTTTCGGCGTCCTCGGCTATCGCGGTAAAGGTTCGCTGGAACATTTCAATCTTAAAAGTGAGCGCATCGTTTACATGGCAACGCTCGGCAAGGCCGCCGGTGGCTATGGCGCATTTGTGGCGGGCAACGAAGATATTGTCGAATGGATTCTGCAGTCGGCGCGAACTTATATATTTACCACCGCCACCCCGCCAGCGATTGCCGCCGCGATGCAGGCAAGCCTTGAGGTGATGCAGGCAGACCGCGAACGGTTGAAACATTTGCGCGTGTTAATCGATTTTTTTGCCGATTCGCTGAAGCTGCAGTACGCCAAGCTGCCTTTTTCGCAGACCGCCATACAGCCTATCCTGATTGGCGACAACGCCACCACCATGGCGTTTGCAGAGAATTTGCGCGAGCGCCATATGTTGGTGCCGGCGATTCGTCCGCCCACCGTGCCGCCCGGCACCGCACGCTTGCGGGTGTCGATCACGGCGAACCACACCGCGGATGATTTGTTCGATCTCATTACCGCCCTTACCGACCTGGACGTGGAATTGATCGGTCGGCGCACATGACACTGGCAGTCGATGTGATCGGCAGCGGACCGAACCTCACGATGTTGCACGGCTGGGGATTGAACGGCGCCGTGTGGAGCGGTGTACGCGATGCGCTGGCTGAGTGCTACACGCTGCATATCGTCGATTTGCCCGGGCACGGACAGTCTCCCGCAACCGGCATCACCACACTTGCCGGAATGGTCGATGCGGTCGCCCAGGCCATGCCGGAAAATACCCATTTGCTCGGCTGGTCACTCGGCGGCCAGGTTGCGCTGGAATTGGCGCGTTGCCATGCAAATCGTGTCGGCAGACTGGTGCTGGTGGCTACCACCCCCTGTTTCCTGCAGCGCGATAACTGGCCGCACGCGGTGGCACCCGCCGTGCTTGCCGATTTCGGCGCACGACTGTCGAGTAATTACGCTGCCACCATCCGTCGCTTTCTTGCCCTGCAGGTTTTGAATCAGCCGAACCTGCGCGACACCATGGCAAAACTTCAGCGGGCAGTAACCACACGTGGCGGGGCCGATCCGGGTGCGCTTGCCGCCGGCCTGGCCATATTAGCGAGCGCCGATTTGCGCGCGCATTTGCAAAACATTTTGCAACCTTGCCTGGTACTGCAAGGCGATCACGATGCGTTGACGCCAGAACCCGCCGGTCGCTGGGTGGCTAGCCGCTTGCCGCAGGCGCACTATGTGATGATGGCCCACGCGGCCCACGCGCCGTTCCTTTCCCACCCGCAAACGTTTCTTAACGACCTCAATCGGTTCCTGGCCGCATGAGCGCCGGTCAAAGTTTATTTCCACCGAAGCCGGCCGTACGCCGGTCTTTTGGCAAGGCGGCCACCAGCTACGACGGCAATGCTTTCCTGCAACGCGAGATCGCCGATCGCCTGTTCGAACGGCTGGACTACATCAAGCTGCAACCGGCTACCGCGCTTGACATTGGCTGCGGCACTGGCTATGCGACAGCCAAGCTCCGCGAGCGCTATGCAGACGCAGACATCATTGGTCTCGATCTGGCTGAAAACATGCTCTCCTCCGCAAAGTACCAAGCAAAATCCACGTCCTGGTTAAAAAGAATCCTGCGACATGCACCACGACAGTCCTGGCTGTGCGGAGATGCCGAGTCGCTGCCGCTTGATGCCGGGAGCGTCGATCTCGCCATCTCGAATCTGGCGCTACAGTGGTGCGATCCTGAGCGCGTTGCCATAGAAGTTGCGCGCGTGTTGAGGCCCAATGGGCTATTCATGTTCACCAGCTTCGGACCAGATACATTGAAAGAACTTCGCGCCGCCTTTCGCACCCTCGACGACCGGCCGCACGTCAATCGCTTCGTCGACATGCACGACCTCGGCGACATCCTTGCGCATGCCGGCTTTGCCGACCCGGTGATGGACCAGGAAATCATCACGCTCACGTACGCCACGCTCTCGCCAATGCTGAAGGAATTAAAAGGTATCGGCGCGCACAATGTCCTCAATGGGCGCCGCACCGGATTGACAGGACGCACAGGCTGGGCGCGCATGGTCGCAGCGTACGAAGCATTTCGTAAAGATGGTCGACTGCCGGCTACTTTTGAAGTCGTTTATGGCCACGCCTGGAAACCCGAATCGATCAAGCGCAGAACCATCGATGGCCAGCACGCAATTGCGCTTGATGAATTTAAACGCATGGTTCGCAACCCTTGAGAAACTTTTTTATTACCGGCACCGACACCGATGTTGGCAAGACTTTTGTCACCTGCGCCTTGCTTGAAGCTTTCGCCAAACGTGGCCTGCGGGCGGCGCCAATGAAGCCGGTGGCGGCGGGGGCCGACATTATTGACGGGACGGGCATCAACCCGGACGTTGCCGCGCTACGCGAAGTTGCTGGTTCGACTTGCCCGCTGCGCGACAGCAATCCCTACTGTTTTGCGGAAGCAATCGCGCCGCATCTAGCCGCACGGCACGAAAATACCGTGGTCGAGATGCACGTCATCGGTGCCGCGTTTGAAAGGCTCAAAGCTGACGCCGATACGGTGCTGGTGGAGGGTGCGGGTGGTTTTCTGGTGCCGCTTTCAGCGAGCCAGTCGATGGCGGACATACCCGCATTTTTGGCGCTCGACGTGGTGCTGGTGGTCGGCATGCGCTTGGGCGTACTCAATCACGTCGTGCTCACCGTTGAAGCCATCAAGGCGCGCAAATTACGGCTTGCCGGATGGGTCGCCAATACACCCTCGGCGGGCCCCGCGATGCGCGCGTTCGACGAAAACCTTGTCGTACTTCAAGACCTCATTGATGCGCCGCTGCTGGGAACCGTGCCGTTTGACCTGCAGTCAAATACCACTATGGAACGTGCCCGAAGTGCTGCGAGCTACTTGCAGATTGATTTTCTGACGAAGGTAATTTAATGACATCCACTTATCCGCAACAACCCGTTACGCAACTCGCGCTTGTCATGATCGCTATCGGCTTTGCGGGTGCCTGCCCGGCACAGACCACCGACAAAAGCGTACCAATGCCGACCGTCTCGGACGTCTGGGTGAAGCCAACCATTCCCGGCGGCAGTGTTTCGGCTGCCTACATGCAGATCAAATCCGCCACGCCAGTAAAACTGGTCAAAGCTGAATCATCTGTTGCCGGCATCGTTGAGATCCACGATATGAAAATGAACCACGGCGTGATGGAAATGAAAGCACTGGAAACGGTCGATGTTGAGCCGGGTAAAGTGGTCAGGCTGGCGCCTGGTGGCATGCATGTCATGCTGATGAAGGTGAAAAATCCCATCCGAAAAGGTGACAAAGTGCGGTTGACACTTACGTTTGAAGATGTCCGTAAAAAACAGATAGTGGTTAAGCTTGATGCAACCGCCAGAGAAAATTTCGCAGACGATCATCAGCATTGATCAAAATCGGGTTTTAACAGCGCTGTGGGTGACCTGATCCACACCGCAGCATTACGAAGTCACTACTGTGGCTTGCTCTCGCCACCTCACTAGCCAACGCGAACGCACGCCGCTGTCATTGCAATGCGTTGGTTGCCAAGCCAGCATCGGTGCAATGAATACCGAAATGGTGCGCGCCGATTTTCGCCGGCACCAAAATTGTGCGGCACCCCGATCCCATCCGGGGCGCATGACGATGCTGCCCCGCAAGTCACAATTTAACGCCTTGGCATATAACTTGCGAAGCTTCCCGCGACCACAATTAACGGGATCTCCGCATGTCTATATTCCAGAACGACCCTTTCAATGCTGCATCCACCTTTCGTGGCTGCGGCTGTGGGCAACATGGCTCACAGGCAGAGCACGATGCACTGTCCGCCAATGCAACTGCGCCCAATGAAGAGCAACTACTCACCCGATCCATTCAGGGAGGCATCCTGTCGGCATTGTTTCCAAACGACATTGCGCGTCGCCAATTCATCAACAGCGTGGGATCGTCGACCGCGCTTGCCGCAATCGCGAGTCTGTTCCCGCTAGGCGCGCTGACGGCGATGGCACAGGATAAAGCGCCGCTGGAAAAAAAAGATTTGAAAATTGGCTTCATCCCGATCACCTGCGCCACACCACTCATCATGGCGCATCCACTGGGCTTCTATGAAAAACAGGGTCTCAATGTTTCGGTGGTCAAAACCGCAGGGTGGGCGCTGATCCGCGACAAGCTCGTCAACAAAGAATATGACGCTTCGCACATGCTGGCACCGATGCCGTTGGCGATGTCTCTGGGGGCCGGCTCAAACCCGCTGCCGATGAGCGTCGCGACCATCCAAAACATTAACGGTCAGGCGATCACGCTGGCGATGAAACACCGGGACCGCCGCGATCCCAAGCAATGGAAGGGGCTGGTTTTCGCGGTGCCGTTTGAGTATTCGATGCACAATTTTCTGCTGCGTTATTACGTGGCCGAGCACGGGCTCGATCCCGACAAGGACATCCAGATTCGCGTCACGCCGCCGCCGGAAATGGTGGCAAACCTGCGCGCTGGCAACATCGACGGCTTCCTCGGCCCGGATCCGTTCAATCAGCGCGCGGTATTCGATCAGGTCGGCTTTATTCATATCCTCACCAAAGAAATCTGGGATGGTCATCCGTGTTGCTCTTTTGGCATGCGCAACGAATGGGTGAGGGAAAATCCCAATACATTTGCCGCGCTCACACGAGCTGTGCTTAATGCGGCGCAGATGGCGATGAATCCGGCCAACCGCAGCACCATCGCCAGTGCCATCGCGCCGGCGGCTTACCTTAACCAGCCGGTAACGGTCATCGAGCAAGTGTTGACCGGAAAATTTGCGGATGGTCTTGGTGCGGTTAAAAATGTTGCTGATCGGGTGGACTTCGATCCGGTTCCATGGAGCGCGATGGGTGTTTGGATACTTACGCAGATGAAGCGCTGGGGCTACGTCAAAGGTGATGTGAAATACAAGGAAATCGTCGACCAGGTTTTTCTGCTTACCGACGCCAAAAAGCGCATGAAAGAAGTCGGCATGCCGATACCGGAGAAACAGGCCAAGAAAATTATCGTCATGGGCAAGGCATTCGACGAGAATAAACCTGGACCGTATGTCGACAGTTTCAAAATCAAAAAGCTGGCGTAGGCGGTGATCAAGTCAATGCCGCTCAAAGCGGCCATATTGAGCCTCGCACTGCTTGGGGTGTTTTTGCTGGTCTGGCATCTGGCAACCCTGACAAAGGGGGTAGCACAGACGGCGGACAGCGAATACGCCAAATTGATGGGCGCAGGTGTGGTGAAAACCACCGGGCTGCCGACGCCGGCGCAGATTGGCGAGACACTTTGGAAACAGCTGCGTAACCCTTTTTACGATAACGGCCCCAACGACAAAGGTATCGGCGTGCAAATCGCCTATTCATTGGTTCGCGTCATGTCGGGGTTTTTGCTGGCCGCCCTGGTGGCGATCCCTGCGGGCTTCCTGATCGGTATGTCGCCATTGATTTATCGGGCGTTAAATCCTTTCATCCAAATTCTAAAACCAATTTCGCCGCTGGCGTGGATGCCACTGGCGCTCTACACGATCAAGGATTCGACGATTTCATCCATCTTCGTTATTTTCATTTGCTCGATATGGCCGATGCTGATCAATACGGCGCACGGCGTAGCCGGGGTCAGGCGCGACTGGCTGAATGTGGCCAAAACGCTGGAGGTTGGCGTGTTACGCAAAGCCTTTTTGGTGGTGTTGCCGGCCGCTGCACCGACCATACTCACCGGCATGCGCATTTCGATGGGCATCGCGTGGCTGGTGATTGTTGCCGCTGAAATGCTGGTGGGCGGAACCGGGATTGGCTATTTCGTCTGGAACGAATGGAATAATCTTTCGCTCACCAATGTGATTTTTGCAATACTGATGATCGGCGTGGTGGGGATGTTGCTTGATCTCATGTTTGGTATATTGCAGCGCGCCGTGACGTACATCGAATAGCGATGAGCTCACAATCCTTCCTGCAAATCCGCCAACTGGCCAAATCCTACTCGGACGCGCCAGGGGCCAGGCCGGTGTTTCACAACGTCAACCTGGACATCGAGAAAGGTGAGTTCGTCTGCATCATTGGCCACTCTGGGTGCGGCAAGACCACCATCCTCAATATTCTCGCCGGACTTGATACGGCCACCGCAGGCAATGTAATCATGGCCGGCCGCGAAGTTTCCGGCCCCAGCCTCGATCGCGGTGTGGTATTCCAAAGTCACGCGCTGATGCCGTGGCTCTCGGTACAAAATAACATCGCCTTTGCGGTGAAATCACGCTGGCCCGACTGGGACCAGCAAAAAATCAAGGCACACTGCCAAAAATATATCGATCTGGTGCGCCTCACCGGCAACGAAAACAAAAAGCCTTCGCAGCTGTCCGGCGGCATGAAGCAGCGCGTGGGCATTGCCCGCGCATTCGCCATCGAGCCGAAAATGTTGCTGCTCGACGAGCCGTTCGGTGCGCTCGATGCGTTAACACGCGGCACCATCCAGGATGAACTGCTGTCCATCTGTGCTGAGACCCACCAGACGGTATTCATGATTACCCACGACGTCGATGAATCCATTTTGCTGGCGGACAAAATCATGTTGATGTCCAACGGACCCGAGGCGCGCATTGCCGAGATCGTCGTCAATACATTGCCGAAAAACCGGACCCGCGCTGACATCCACCACCATCCGCAGTTCTACAAAATTCGCAATCATCTGGTTGATTTTCTGGTCAATCGTTCGCAACTGCTGCAACTGCAAGCCGCTAACGATGCCAGCGGACACGAGTATCCGCCGCAGGTGATGCCGGGAATGCCGGACGAACCGGCGACAGCGGAACAATCAGCCGCACAAATGCCCGCCCTCAGCCGGGTCAAATCGTTTTAAAACAAGGAGAAAGTATGAACCGCTCAGATGTAACCGAAATGATTCTCTCCGCAAAACGCAAAAAAGGCCTGAAGTGGGCCGACATTGCCGACAAAATCGGCCACAGTAAAGAATGGGTCACCGCCGCCATGCTCGGACAGATGACCCTCACCAAGCTCGAAGCCGAGAAAGCCGGCAAGCTGTTTGGCCTTGACAAAGAAGCGGTGCTGATATTGCAGGAAGTGCCGTACAAGGGTTCGTTGCCCACCGCCGTTCCTACCGATCCGCTAATCTATCGCTGGTACGAGCTGGTCAGTGTCTACGGCACCACCATCAAGGAATTGATCCATGAAGAATTTGGCGACGGCATCATGAGTGCGATTGACTTTTCGATGGATATCGAACGCCAGCCCGATCCCAAGGGCGACCGTGTGAAAGTCATACTGTCCGGGAAGTTTCTGCCGTACAAAACCTATTGACCAGCGGCTTACCAGCGCATTGCCGCAGAAAGCGCAAGGTGCCTGCCGTGACATAAAGTCGAACGGACTGCCGCGGATCGTCGACGGTTTCTATCGCGTACCGCGGTTGTCGGTGGCCTGCATTCCGCCACCGCCGCAATGCAGGCAGTCGCGCGGGTTGGCACTTGCCGGTCTAAAACGTAAAATTTCATGTGTTTGGCCGCGGCGACGGCGTACCGGCCCGGCCCGGCTTGATCCTCCAACAAATTGCCGGTGGCGATGGTTTTCCAACGCCTGAAAAAGTCGCCATTTACGGCGCCGAAGGGGCGCGACCGTACGGCAACGAGAAGCTCGGCTTACATAAAATAATCAAGCGTTTTTTTATTGCCCATGCTGATGGGAATGCAATTTGATGTATCTGCTTTTTCATGAACCCAAAAGAAACGGGGAAATTGCCGAAGCAATATCAGGCCACGTTTTGGGGCGGCAATGTTTACAGCCATTCCCGACGTGGTGGCGTCCTGCGACTTCAAGAATCTGATCGCGCTAAAAGCTTATCGGTAAACATCGGTAATCCTGCCGGGTACAGTGATCGCAGTGGGATGAAGTTCGTGGGCTTGCGCTTTCATCTTCAATTTTTACGCTGACCGTCTCGCCCATAACACCGCCACTGGTATGAAGCGCTTGCCACAAACCGACCGTGCGGCCAACATCAGAATTGCCTTGTTCGGGCTAAAATGCGCGGCTGTCTGCTACATGACTGCAAATTTCCCGCAAAGGTAACCTTGGCAATTCTTTTTCGAGTACTGGCGGTTACCGCCACGATTTCACTTTTGCTGTCGTTTTTATTCAACGCACAGGCGGAGTCGCTGTCGCGCGTTCAAACTGAACAACTTTGGCGGGCGAACAATCGTGATTTAAAGATTGCCGCTACCGCAATTGCAGGTGCCCAGGGCGACTTAGCCGCTGCCGACCGCATGCCCAACCCCAACGTCTCGCTATCCACCTCGCAGATCAGCACCCATACTGGGATCGGTAACGGCGGCATCGCTGACAAAGCGATTGATTCGGTGTTGCGCGTTGAACAAATTTGGGAGCGCGGCGGCAAGCGCGGTTTGCGCGCACGTGCGGGGCGTGCCCGCGTGTCGGCGGCGCGCGCGGATGCGAGCGATGCTGAACGGCAAGGCCTCATCCAGCTTCACAGCGCTTACTGGGATTTGAAACTCACCTTCGACCGGGAGCGTCTTTCGCAATCTGCCGCAGACCTCGCGCGACAGAGTGCCATCGCCTCCGGGAAACGACTGAAAGTGGGCGACATTGCCGCAGTCGATTTTGCCAAGCTGCATATTGATACGCTACGTGCCGAAAATGACGCGCGCAGTGCAATCGCTGATCGCGAAAAAAGCCAGTACGGTCTGGCGGTGCTGATTGGCCGCGAGCTGACCGCGCCAACACTTGAGTGCGCGGATGAATGGCCACCATTGGTCCCAACTACGGCCTCAATACAGGACGCAGCGGATGTCGATTTTCGCGCTGACGTGAAAGCCGCATCGCAGCGAATGGAAGCGACACTCGCCGCCCGGGACAGCGCGAAAGCGCTTGGCGCGCGCGACGTGACGGTGGGCTTACAGTTTGAGCGCTATCCACCCGCTGCTGGTTTTTCTCCTAACAATACCTGGGGCGTAAGCGTCGCCGTGCCGTTGTTTGCGTCACGCGCGTACTACCAGGGCGAATTGATGCGTGCCGAAGCAGATTTGGATGCGACGCGTGAAACTCTGGCGCGTACTCGCGCATTGGCGATCGTGGAGCAGGCGCGCGCACTGGCAGACCTCAAGGCCAGCAGCGAGCGCCGTCGCCGTCTTGAAAGCGAGCTGCTGCCCGAGGCCGAACGTGTCGCCAGGGCGAATGAATTTGCCTACCTCAACGGCGGCATCAGTCTGCTCGACTTGCTCGATGCGCGGCGTACGCTTCGCCAGACCCAACAAGAAGTCGCCGCCGCGCGCAATGACCACGCAAAGGCGTTGGTCGCATGGCAACTGCAATTGCCGCAACCGCTGCATGAACCGCAGCCAGTCTTGCGCTCCAGGGAGATCACAAATGAAAAATAGTCGACTGGTCATCGCCTCGGTGGTGTCGTGTTTAATCGGCGGTGCAGCGGTGCTCGCCTACACCAAATATGTCAGTAGCTCAGCACCACCCGTTGCCATCGCAAAACCTGCCGCCCAAATCGCCAGCGCGGCGATGGTGAAATTTCCCGAATCGGCCCCGCAACTCGCGCAAATCCGCACCACCGCTGCAATCGTGTCCGAAGTTCCGCTGGTAGAGCCTCTCGCAGCGCGCATCGGTTACAACGAAAACGTCACCGTGCGCATTAACTCGCCAGTGGCGGGAAGACTGGTCGAGATGCTGGTGAAGCCGGGTGACAGGGTGCGCGCCGGACAGGCGCTGGCACGCATTGACTCGCCCGACTTGGGCAATGCCGCGGCCGACGTTGAAAAAGCACACGCTGATCGCGACCGCAAGCTCGCCGCCTTCAATCGATCCAAAACATTGTTTGACGCTGAGGTATTGGCCAAGCGCGATTTGGAAGCCGCTGAAGCCGACCTGCAACAGGCAGTTGCCGAACTCAAGCGCGCCAGCTTACGTTTGGCAAATCTGAATGCGTCGCGCGGTCGCATCACCGGACAGCGCTTTGAATTGGCCTCGCCGATCGCCGGCACCGTGGTTGACCGGCAGGCCAACATCGGCATGGAGGTCCGTCCGGATTTACCCAATCCGCTGTTTATCGTCAGTGACCTGAAAAAATTGTGGGCACTGATCGATGTGCCGGAGCAGTCGTTGAACGTGGTCACTGCCGGCAGCGGCGTCAGTCTGGAAGTAAACGCGTATCCGGGGCGACCTTTTGAGGCGCGCATCGATTTTGTTTCACCGGTGCTAGATCCAAACACAAGGCGCATACAGGCGCGCGCGGCGCTTCAAAATGACGACGGATTGTTGCACCCGGAAATGTATGCGAAGGCACTGGTGTCAGGCAAAGATGGGCGCAAAGCCCTGCGCGTACCGATCAGCGCGCTGGTCTCCGATGGCGCGAAGAGCTACGTTTTTGTGGAAGGCGCGGCGGGCAGCTATGAAAAGCGCGCGGTGGGTCTCGCCGCGCAGAATCGCGATTTTGCCTATGCCAATCGCGGCATTGAAGTCGGTGACCGGGTCGTTTCCACGGGTGCCTTGTTACTTAATTCCGAGTTGGCTTCCAGCGCGCAATAGTGCAGGACAACGACAATGCTTAATTCATTCTTTGGTTCAGTCCTGCGCGAGCGGGCATTCATTCTGATTGCAGCAGTGTTGCTGTGCGGATTTGGTATTTACGCTTTTCAGCAACTCCCCATCGAAGCTTTCCCAGATGTGCAAGACGTGCAAGTGCAGATCATTACCCAGATAGCCGGCCAGGCTCCCGAAGAAATGGAACGAGTGGTGACGCTGCCGATAGAACGCGAAATGAGTGGTGTGCCGGGCCTGCTGCAAACCCGCTCGGTGTCGCTCACCGGTTTATCGATCATCACACTGACCTTTGCCGACGGCACCCAGGATTATTTCGCCCGCCAGCAGGTGCTGGAAAAACTCCAGACGGTGACGCTGCCGACCGGCGTGCAACCGTCGCTCGCCCCGCTCACGACAGCGGTTGGCGAAATCTACAGGTATGTATTGGATGCGCCTGCCGGTACCTCCATTGCAGAAATACGCACCGCGCAAGACTGGACGATTCGACCGGCGTTGCGGATGGTGCCGTCAGTGGCGGATGTGGTGAGTTTTGGCGGCGCGATCAAGGAATACCAGGTGCAGGTCAATCCGGATCTGCTGCGTAAATTCGCGGTCACCCTCGACCAGGTTAATCAGGCAGTTTCCAAAAACGGTGATAACGCCGGTGCCGGTGTCATTCGCCGCGGCGACGAAGGCCTGGTGCTGCGTAGCATCGGCATTTATGAAACGCTGGCCGACATCGGCGAAGTGGTGGTCGCTTCACGCAACGGCCGCTCGATCCGCGTCAGCGATATTGCAACCGTCGCGATCGGTGAGCGTACGCGCTCGGGCATCGTTGCGCACAACGAGCACGATGACGTCGTGCAAGGTATCGTCTCGATGATCAAGGGCAGCAATGCCAGCAAGGTGGTGGCTGCGGTCAAAGTCCGTGTTGACGAAATCAATCTTCGCCTGCCCAAGGGTTACCGGATCCGCTCAATTTACGAGCGTTCAGAGCTGGTCTCCCACACCGTGCGCACGGTCGCTGAAAATCTCGCCGTGGGTGCCGCGCTGGTGATTGGCATATTGATCCTGTTTCTGCGCAACTGGCGGGCCGCAGTAATTGTCGGCAGCGTCATTCCGCTCGCTCTGCTGTTCGTTTTTATTTTGATGCACGCAATGGGCGTATCGGCCAATTTGCTGTCGTTGGGTGCGGTCGATTTTGGCATCATCATCGATAGTGCCGTGGTGCTGGTTGAAGCCCTGATGGTCAAGCTGGCGATCGACGCTGCGATGCCGCAGGCCGGCAATCAAGCCGGATTAGCGACGGGAATCCCAGAGCGCACGCATACGTTGCGCGCCACGCTGGTGGAACTGGCGAAGCCGATCATTTTTTCCAAGGCGATTATTATTGTCGCGTTCCTGCCGATATTTACCTTTCAGCGGGTCGAAGGCAAAATCTTCACACCGGTCGCTCTGACACTTTCGTTTGCGTTATTGGGCGGCCTTGTTTTGACGCTGACGTTAGTCCCTGCGCTGTTGTCCTTTGCGGTGCGCCGCACCGATATGGGTGAACGTGAAAGTCCGTGGATGCACCGCCTGCAAACGTCATACAAAAATTTGCTGGAGCGCTCCAGAGCATACAGCGGTCTCGTTATTGGTGGCTCGATTGCCGCTTTGGTTATCGCCATTCTCGCCGCGCCGTTGCTGGGGTCAGAATTTTTGCCCAAGCTTGACGAAGGCAATATCTGGCTGACCATCAGCCTGCCGCAACCGACCGCGATCGAGACGACCAAAGAAGTCGAGCTCAGGGTCAGAAAAATACTGCTTTCTTACCCGGAGGTGAAATCCGTCATCACTCAAGTAGGGCGCCCCGATGATGGCACCGATCCAAAAGGGCCAAATAATTTGGAGATTTTGGCCGATCTGAAGCCGAAGTCGGAATGGAAATTTGACAACAAGGATGCATTGGTCGCCAATATGACGGAGAAACTCCGCACTATTCCTGGCCTGCCGACAAATTTTTCGCAAGTCATTGAAGATAATGTGGCGGAAACGCTGTCTGGCACCAAGGGCGAAATTTCCGTGAAAATATTTGGCCCCAGCCTCGACGTTTTGGAAGCGAAAGCGCAGAACATCGCGCGCGTCATCGCGAGTATTGAGGGCGCTGTCGACGTGGCGGCGATTCCGGTTGGCGGGCAAACCGAAGTCACCGTCAAAATCAAGCGTGATCGACTGGCGCGGTTTGGCATCAACGTAGCCGACGTCAACGCGGCCATCCAGACTGCATTCGGTGGTGCCACGGTGAACGCGGTTTACGAAGGCGACAAGCGATTCGATGTCACGCTACGATTGGCGCTGCCGTTTCGTGATGCAATCGACGATATCGGCGTGCTGGAAATAGCCCTGCCGGGCGGGCAAGGCAGCATGCCGATCGGCGAGCTGGCCGACATTGATGTCCATCAGGGTGCCGCGCGCGTCACGCGTGAGGCAGGCGGCCGCAACGCCACGGTCAAGGCTAATTTACGCGGTCGCGACCAAGGCAGCTTCGTTGCCGAAGCGCAAACCCGCGTCGCCGCCGAGGTAAGCCTGCCGCCCGGTTACAGCGTCGCATGGGGTGGACAATTTGAAAACCAGCAACGTGCCAACGCGCGGCTCAAGGTCATCATCCCGATTGCCCTGACCTGCATATTCTCGTTGTTGTTCTGGAATTTCCGCAGTTTGCGCCCGGCGTTTTTGGTGCTTGGCATGATTCCGTTTACGCTCATCGGCGGGTTTGCGGGTCTCGCATTTGCAGGCCTGCATTTATCGGTATCGGCCGCGGTAGGATTCATTGCGGTGGCTGGCATTTCGGTACAAAACGGCGTGATCATGCTGGAAAAAATATTTGAGCACACCAAATCCGGCATGGACTTTGCCGATGCCATCATCGAAGGCGCGGTGACGCGTTTGCGGCCCATCATCATGACGGCGCTGATGGCCGGATTGGGCTTGCTGCCGGCGGCGTTATCGCACGGCATCGGTTCTGAAACGCAGCGCCCGTTCGCGGTGGTGATTGTCGGCGGGATCGTCAGTGCGACTGTCTTTACGCTTATCCTGTTGCCCATATTGGGACTGCGTATCGGCTTGATGCGACACGATCTGCAAACGAAAACCTAGCCTGCTAAGCTGCCTGCCGCCGACCGCAGCAGATTGGGGTCGGCGTCGTAATCGGCTGAATAGTCCTGCCACTGCTGCAACACCAGCGCCTTGGCCGCCTGTGCGCACGCAGTGATTTGGCTGCGCCATTGTGCCGACTTGGCGAAACCGGCAAGGGCGTCAACCGAGCCCGCGCCATATCGGCCGCAGCCGCGCAAGTGTGCCCACGCGGTGGTTTCGGCCATCGCTCGCACCACCTCATTGAACGCACCCGACTTGCTGCCCAACGCCGCCAAATTGACCCGATCCGCTGAGGGCTGTAGCTCCTTGATCAAATATGAACGCTTGCCGATACCGACGGAACCCAGTAACGCTGGCGATATAGCCTGCGCGATACGCTGAATGGCAATCACCCGCTCGGCTTCGCTTCGCCAACGCGGCTGGGAAACGTTGATATTTGCTGCCAGCGCAGACGGGTTGGCCAGCTTCATGTCGATCAGGTACTGCCCATCCACGCTGCCATCACCGCGCACCAACGCGACGTAGCGCTCCAGGCCAAGACTGCCATTGCCCGCAATGCGCTGGGCAAAATCAATCGGCTGAAAGAACGCGGGCGACGCCTGAGTACTGGCAAAAGCCGACAGGATGGACTCGGCGCGCGCACGATCCCTGGGTGAGGCCGCCAGTGTTTTCTCGCCGTCGATCAGCAGACGGATTTTGCCCGCCTTGCGCAGCGTGCGCTGCTTGATCAAATCGCAGCGGTGTCGGCCTTTCAGGCTTTGCAACAATTTCTTGACCGGGCCAGTGGCGATCGATCGCTCAATCCAGCGTGGCTTGGTGGAAATGACATTCGCGGCGTAGGTCTCGATGAAGCTCCCGACCATTTTCAACGCCGTCGTACCGTTGATTTTCAGCGGCTTGGCAGCGACCAGAATGCTGGTCAGAAAACGCACCAGCTCCAACGCAACGGGGGCAGCACAGCTTTCATCAAAATCATTCAGATCAAAGTAAACCAGCCGGTTATCACCCTTGTAACTGCCGAAATTCTCCAGATGCAAATCACCGCAGGCGAGTATCGCGGGCGACGATGACAGCGAGCCCTCTAGCGCCAGAGTCCTGTAAAACAGCGGGCAGGTGCCGCGAAAAAATGTGAACGGGTTGGAACGCATCGCGGCAAGTTTCAAGCTGAGGCGCTGCGGATCGCGTCCCCCGTTATATTCTAAAATAGTCTGCGTTGTTGTATGCATGGTCGCACTAACCTCTGGAAATATATGGAAATCAATTTAAGCTTAACACCGGTCATCATGCAGGCATTAGCCGGCTTGATATTAGCCCTGATGCTCGGAACAGCAATTGGATTGGAACGACAAATTCGCAGGCAACCGGCCGGCCTCCACACCAATGCCCTTGTCTGCATGGGCTCGGCCGCCTATGTGCTGGTGGCATTGCTAGTCATACAAGACTCAAGTCCGACGCGGATTGCCGCGCAAGTAGTGTCCGGTGTGGGTTTCATGTGCGCCGGTGTTATCTGGCATGAGGGGCCGACGATTCGCGGCCTCAATACGGCGGCCACCATCTGGTGTACCGCCGCAGTCGGCATCCTCGCCGGACTGAATTTTCACTTGATGGCAATATTGGCCGCAGCCGTACTGATCCTCGCCAACCTCGCGCTGCATTGGGTTGAGCATCGTTTTTTTGAACATGAGCCAACACGCATGTGAATGGATCCGGTTTGTCGTCGGACCAACCCAGATCATCACCACATAAAAAACAGGAAATATAAACATGAACAGCTTGACTGACTTGCGGGACTTGGGTGAGGCCGTTGCGGCACACGACATGGGCCGGATTCGCACCCTATTGGTGAACTGGACGCCACCGACCATCGCTGCCTCGATCAAACAACTAACCAGTGTTGAGCAGGCGATCGTGATCCGCGTCCTGCCGCGCAAAATTGCTGCCGCTACCTTTGAATTCCTCAATCGACCAGAACAAGAGCAACTTCTCAAAGCAATGGGACAGCAAGAGGTGGCCGCAATTTTGAACGATATGGCACCGGATGACCGCACCAGTCTGCTGGAAGAATCGCCTGCTGCGCTTACCAAACAGCTGTTAACCATGCTGTCGCCAGAAGAACATCGCGTCGCGATGTCTCTGCTCGGCTATCCGAAAGGCAGCATCGGCCGACTAATGTCGCCGCATTTTGTCGCCATCAAACAGACATGGAACGTGCAACAGGTATTGGACTACGTGCGTCAGCATGGCCAGGACAGCGAAACCCTGACGGTTTTATATGTTGTCGACGATGAAGGACTCCTGATTGACGATATTCGTGTGCGGGAATTTTTATTGGCACCGCCCGAAAAGAAGGTGGCCGACATCATGGATCACCGTTTCGTGACGCTTACCGCTACCGATTCAGAGCACGCCGCAATCAGTGTGTTCCTAAAAGAAGATCGCAAAGCGTTACCCGTTACCGATACCAGCGGCGTGTTGATCGGTGTGGTGACGATTGACGATGTATTGCAGGTAGCCGAAGCGGAAGCCACCCGGGAAATCCAGAAAATCGGCGGCTCGGAAGCGCTGGACGAACCGTACATGTCGATCTCGTTTTGGCGGATGGTTAAAAAACGGGCGGGCTGGTTGGTGATACTTTTCCTCGGTGAGATGCTGACCGCAACGGCGATGGGATTTTTTCAAGGGGAAATCGAAAAAGCGGTGGTACTCGCGCTGTTCGTGCCGCTGATTATTTCCAGCGGCGGTAACTCCGGTTCACAAGCAACCACACTGGTTATCCGCGCTCTGGCGCTGGGCGAAGTCGCGCTCAAGGATTGGTGGCGGGTGATGCACCGCGAAATATTTGCCGGCCTGGCACTAGGCTCAATTCTCGGCAGCATCGGATTTCTCAGAATCGCCGGCTGGTCACAGTTTTCGACCATCTACGGCCCCCATTGGTTACTGGTCGGGCTGACTGTTGGGGTATCTTTAATTGGCATCGTCATGTGGGGTACTTTGGCCGGTTCGATGCTACCGTTCATCCTGCGTCGGGCCGGCCTCGATCCTGCCACCTCTTCTGCGCCATTTGTGGCCACCCTGGTCGACGTAACGGGCCTGGTGATTTATTTTAGCGTTGGCTATTTATTTTTAAAGGGAACATTGCTTTAGCTGCAGCCGGGATTAAAACGTGTTCGGCGCAGAGCCGAAATGGCTAACCTGATGCATTGCTCTGCGAGCCCCATGCACCCTGCCTGCGCGGCACCAACGAAAAACGAATCGGCATGCCAAGCGTGGACTCGCCAAAATGCGCGGCTTGGGCAAACCTCACGTCAGAAAAGTCAAGCACCGGGACGAAAGATATCATCACAAATCTCGTAAATGCCTCGGCTTCCCAATCCCGTATGCGGTAGCATTTGCCTGTCTGTCGCAACACCGGAGCTGTGCTTGATTGCACGTTGTGGCTGGACGCCTTTGCTACGTTGAATTTGGGAAAATAGGGTCGGGTAACTCGGTGAAGGGCTGGTCCTGACTACGTGCGGGACGACAGTGAAACAGTTAATTGCAAAGGTAACCATGAAAATCGCAATCATCGGCCAGCAGGATTTCGGTAAAGCCGTATTAGAGGCCTTCCTTTCGCGAGGCGATACAGTCGCGGGCGTATTTTGCGCGCCAGAAAAGGAAAACGCCAAGCCCGACGTGCTGCGCGTGGCCGCCCAGGAAAAAGGACTGCGGGTGTTTCAGTTTCCGTCCCTCAAAGACCCGCAGGCCCGTGACACCATGAAGGCACTCGACGTTGATATCGGGATCATGGCATTCGTGTTGCAATTTGCGCCGCAGGATTTTGTGAAAATCCCCAAACACGGCACGATTCAGTTCCACCCTTCCTTGTTGCCGAAGTATCGAGGCCCCAGTTCGATCAACTGGCCCATCATCAGGGGTGAGACCAGCACCGGCCTTAGCATCTTCAGGCCCAACGATGGGCTCGACGAAGGCGAACTCGTTCTACAAAAGCAAACGCCTGTGAGTGCCAACGACACGCTGGGCACGGTGTATTTCGACCGGCTGTTTCCGCTGGGCGTCGCGGCGATGCTCGAAGCGGCTGATTTGGTGGTGGCGGGTAAACATACCGAGACCGCGCAAGACGAATCGCAGGCCAGCTACGAAGGCTGGTGCCGCGCGGCGGAAGCAAAGGTCAACTGGAACAATCACGTCGACTTTATTCACAATCTCATACGTGGCTGCGACCCGGCACCGGGTGCATGGACCACGCTGGGCGGCAAAAAGGTGCAGCTGTTCGGCAGCAAAAAACACCTGATTCGGACTTTCGGGGCAGTCAGGGGAAAACCCGGAGAAATATCGGCGTTGAGCGGGTCGTCGCTGTTCGTGACGGCACAAGGCGGACAAATCGAAGTTGCCAAACTGAAGCATGAAGACGGCAAGAAAATTTCCGCTGGCGAATTTGTGTCGGCGCATGCTTTGGCGATCGGTTCCGCGTTCGGCAGCTAGCAGCATCCCGGCCCGACCCTGGCGCTGCTACTGGAGTCATTCCCGCCCTGCCCGGCAGCGGAGTTGAGATAAGCCATCACGCGAATGCGGTATGAGACTGATTTGCTTTCTTGCTACAATCCCGTTTTGCTCCAAAGTCTATCTCTGCCAGTACCTGAGCGATTATCGTTTTCGAAGTAAGGGGACAAAATGAAAAAAACGGGATTCTGGTCGTCCGACTGGTTTTTTGGGCTGCTGATTGTCTTATTGGTGTTTGGGCTCAGTCGGGCCACACATTTTTTTGACGCGCTGGAAACCAAAGCCTATGACTGGGGCGTGTCGGCGACATCAAAACAGCCTTCCGACCGCATCGCGGTGATAGCAATCGATGAACAGTCCCTGGCAAATATTGGCCGCTGGCCATGGCCACGCGATATTCACGCGGCCATGATCGACAAATTGTCTGCCGCGAAGGTCAAGGTAATCGGCAGCACCATATTTTATTTCGAGCCGCAACAAGATCCGGGCCTGCTGTACATCACCAAGCTGTTGCAGGTCTATGCCAAGAACGTTCCGGCCGTCGCCGAGGGTGTGACCACCGCGCCAGTGGCAATCAACCCGGCAGTTGCCGCATTTGGCCCGATTTTGTATGAGGCCGAACAAGCGCTAAACACCGACCGCCGGTTGGCCGAAAGCGTCAAAAAATCGGGCAATGTGGTACTGGCGTCGCTGTTCGATACCGTCTTTGATCCTCCACCGGGCAAGCCGGATAAGGCGCTGCCGGAATTCATTGCCAGGAATGCCGTTAGCGGTTTCACCAATTCAGGCGGCGAGTTTGTTTATGCCGCGCCCAATCCCAATATTCCGATTGACGAAATCGGCTCCGTCGCAGCAGGGGTCGGCCATTTAAGCCCCAATCTGGATACCGACGGCGGCGCGCGACAGGACATTACCGTCATTGACTATTTCGGCCAGCAATATCCATCGCTGGCGATGCTGGTGGCGGCGAAAAGCTTGAATCTGGGGGCCAAGGATATTCGCGTCAATCTCGGTGAAAGTGTTTCACTGGGCAATTTGCGCATCCTCACCGATGATCGCGCGCTGATGCGCCCGTACTTTTACAAATCCGTTAATGACAAGCCGGCGATTCCGGTCGATTCATTTTTTGATGTGATCAGCGGGAAAATTCCCGCAACCAAATACGCCGACAAAATTGTACTGATTGGCGCGACAGCGCCGGGCCTCGGCAGCCTGCAAGTGACGCCAATCGGTGTGCTTTCTCCGGTTGAAGCACTTTCGCATTCGGTATCGAGCATTCTGAAAGAGCATTTTTTCCGCACGCCGGGATGGACGCTCTGGGTGTCATTGCTTGCCTTTGTGCTTGTTGCAGCTTATCTGATCGCGCTGTTGCCGCGGCTTAGGGCCGGCCCGGCAGCTATCTTTACGCTGGTGATTTTTCTGGCCTTACTCGGCACCCATTTTGCCCTGATGATGGGGCCCAGTATCTGGGTGAAATTGATGCTGTCGGCAGCGCTGTTGCTGGTCGGCCATTTATTGCTCACCACCAAACGTTTCCTCATGACTGAACGTGGCAAGGAACAATCAGAAGCTTCCGGTGCAGAATCAAACCGCATGCTCGGTCTCGCCTTTCAGCAGCAGGGCCAGCTTGACATGGCGTTCGACAAATTCCGCAAATGTCCGGTGGACGAGCAGTTGATGGAAAACGTCTATTCGCTGGCGCTCGATTTTGAACGGCGTCGCCAGTTCAATAAAGCCGAAAGCGCTTTTGCGTTTATCCATCAGAACAATCCCAAATTCCGCGACGTGGCGGATCGAATGAATCGCGCCAAGATCATGTCGGAAACGATCATTCTCGGTGGCTCGTCGGCGGCACGCTCGACCGCGGCGACGATGGCCATTTCTGCCACCGGCGAGAAACCCATGCTGGGGCGTTATCAGGTGCAAAAGGAACTCGGCAAAGGTGCGATGGGCGTGGTTTACCTCGGTAAAGACCCAAAAATTGGCCGCGAGGTTGCAATTAAAACCATGGCGCTTGCCATGGAGTTTGAAGGCGACGAGCTGCAGGAGGCGAAAGATCGTTTTTTCCGTGAAGCAGAATCAGCCGGCAAACTTGACCATCCCTGCATTGTAAAAATTTACGACGCCGGTGAAGAACACGACCTGGCGTTTATCGCGATGGAATTTTTGAAGGGCAAGGATCTGGCACCTTTTACCAAAAACCCCAATCTGTTGCCGTTTGAAAAAGTGTTGTCGATCGTCGAACGTATAGCCGGCGGCCTTGACCACGCACATAAACTCAACATCGTGCACCGCGATATCAAGCCCGCCAACATCATGTATGACGCCGATACCGATACCGCAAAAATTACCGACTTTGGTATCGCCCGCGTGACCGATTCATCCAAAACCAAAACCGGCATGGTATTGGGTACGCCTTCATACATGTCGCCCGAGCAATTGGCGGGCAAGAAAATTGACGGCCGCTCTGATTTGTTCTCGCTCGGTGTAATGCTCTATCAAATGTGTTGCGGGCGCCTGCCATTTGAAGGCGAATCAATGACCCAACTCATGTTTGCAATTGCCAACGAGCCGCATCCGAATATCCGTGAATTCAACCCCGCGTTGCCCGAGTACATGACCGATCTGATCGATATGGCGCTGGCGAAAAAATTTGAAGAACGCTTCCAGACGGGTGCTGAATTTGCCGCCGCTATCCGCACTTACCGGCAAATAGGCTGAGTGTGCGCATCTGCATTACAAGAGCGCGCCGCACGGCGCGCTCTTCGTTTCTATAATACCGTTATCTGCCGTTTTGCCAGTTAGCACCATGCCACTTTCCACCCCCGCCGCGCTGCGCCAGCCTTTACACCATCGCAATATTTCCGTTCGCGGATATAAACGCGACGACGGCGGGTTTGATATTGAAGGGCATCTTCATGACACGAAGGATGTCGACTTCAACCTCGCCAGCGGCCAGCGTGCGGCGGGAGAACCGATTCATTCGATGTGGCTGCGGATAACCGTAGACCGCACACTAACCATCGTCGATGCGGAAGCAGTCACCGACGCGATGCCGTATGCCGGTCAATGCAATCAGATCACACCCGACTACAAAAAATTGATTGGGTTGGCGATCCGACCTGGTTTCAGCAGTCATGTAAAAAAACTCTTCGGTGGCACGCGCGGCTGCACACACCTCACCGATCTGGTGGGCATTGTCGCCACCACCGCGTTTCAAACCGTTGCCGGACAGGCCCTGCAGGCAGCTGGCAACCGGCCTTTTCAGCTTGATCGCTGCCATGCGTTGGCGGTTACTGCCCCTGCAGTGGCGCGTTTCTATCCGCAGTGGTATCGGGGACAACAGCCGGTCGCGTCATCCTGCACCGAGCCCGATAACCATTGAGGCAGGTGTTAGCGGACAGCACTGGTAACATAGCGAAGTACCATTTCACGACCATGTCGACCGATTGTTTTCCCTCCAACGCAGAGAGTCAGCATCCATGAACGTTCATGAATACCAGGGCAAGGAAATCTTGCGCAAATACGGCGTTGCCACACCGCGCGGCGTGGCGTGTTTCTCGGTCGACGAAGCGGTCAAGGCGGCAGAATCGCTTGGCGGCAAGGTGTGGGTCGTCAAGGCACAGATTCATGCCGGCGGTCGTGGCAAGGGTGGCGGCGTCAAGGTCGCCAAATCAATTGACCAGGTTCGTGAATATGCTGCCGCAATACTGGGCATGACGCTAATCACCCATCAGACCGGCCCTCAAGGCACACTTGTGAAACGTCTGTTGGTGGAAGAGGGTGCGGATATCAAAAAAGAGCTTTACGTCGGCATGGTGGTGGATCGCGTCACTCAGCGGGTGACCCTGATGGCGTCGAGCGAAGGCGGGATGGACATCGAACAGGTGGCCGAACACACGCCGGAGAAAATTTTCAAGGTGGCGATCGATCCGCTGATGGGATTATCCGACGCCGAAGCTGACAATGTGGCGAGAAAAATTGGCGTACCCGATGTTGCGGTGGCGCAAGCGCGCGGCTTCATGCAGTCCCTCTACAAGGCATTCGACGACTGCGACTGCTCGCTGGCCGAAATCAATCCGCTCATCTACACCGGCAACAACGAGGTGCTGGCGCTCGACGCAAAACTCAACTTTGATTCCAACGCGCTTTACCGCCACCCCGAAATTGTCGCAATGCGCGATCTGGACGAAGAAGATCCGGCGGAAATCGAAGCCTCGAAATTCGACCTCACCTACATCTCGCTCGACGGCGATATTGGCTGCCTGGTCAACGGTGCAGGGTTGGCGATGGCGACGATGGATGTGATCAAGCTCTACGGCGGGTCGCCGGCAAATTTCCTAGATGTAGGCGGCGGTGCCACCGCCGAGAAAGTGACCGAAGCTTTCAAGATCATGCTGAAAAATCCAAATCTGTCCGCGATCCTGGTCAACATCTTCGGCGGCATCATGAAATGCGACGTGATTGCCAATGGCGTGATTACTGCTGCCCGCGAAGTGAAATTGACGGTGCCGCTGGTGGTGCGCATGAAAGGCACTAACGAAGAATTGGGCAGAAAGCTGCTGGCCGATTCGGGCTTGCCGATTATCTCTGCGAACAATATGGCTGAAGCGGCGGAGCGGGTGGTCGCGGCGGCGGCAAAATTCAAGGCAGGAAAATAATCATGTCAATACTCATCAATAAAAACACCAAAGTGATTACCCAGGGCATCACCGGCAAGACCGGTATGTTTCACACCAAGATGTGCAAGGATTACGCGAACGGCGCGAATTGCTTTGTGGCGGGGGTGACGCCAAAAAAAGGTGGCCAGAGCTACGAGGGCATTCCGATTTTTGAAAGCGTTGCAGAGGCGGTCAGCCAGACCGGTGCTACCGCATCGGTAATTTACGTGCCGCCGCCATTTGCCGCCGCCGCCATCGATGAAGCGGTTGATGCCGGTTTGGAATTGGTGATCTGTATAACTGAAGGCATTCCGGTGCGCGACATGATTCGTACGCGCCAAAAAATGCAGGGCAAAGCGACCATCCTGATCGGACCCAATTGCCCCGGCGTGATTACGCCGGATGAAATAAAAATTGGCATCATGCCGGGCCACATTCACAAGAAAGGCCGTATCGGTGTGGTGTCGCGTTCCGGCACGCTGACGTATGAAGCCGTCGGACAACTGATGGATCTGGGCCTCGGTCAATCCACCTGCGTCGGTATTGGCGGTGATCCGGTAAATGGCTTGAAGCATCTTGACGTGATGAAACTGTTCAACGACGATCCGGAAACCGATGCTGTGATCATGGTCGGCGAAATCGGCGGTGATGCAGAGGAAACCTGCGCACGCTGGATGAAAGACCACATGAAAAAGCCGGTAATCGGCTTCATTGCGGGTGTGACAGCCCCGCCGGGCAAACGGATGGGTCACGCGGGAGCCATCATTTCCGGCGGCAAGGGAACGGCGCAGGAAAAATTGGCGGTGATGGAAGAGTGTGGAATCAAAGTGACGAAAAACCCTGCTGACATGGGGCGATTACTGAAGTCGGTGCTTTAGTCGTCGATCACAACTATCAGGACACGGCTGCTTCGGTGGCCGTTTTCGTTTTCATAGCAACGCAACGGCGATGGCAAATTGCCTACCAACCTTCTCCCGGAGCCGAACTTGACATCATCCTATCCGCACCTGCTAGCCCCACTCGATCTCGGTTTTACCACGCTCAAAAACCGCGTCCTGATGGGATCGATGCATACAGGGCTTGAAGACAAGGTAAAGGATTTTCCCAAGCTCGCCGCCTATTTTGCCGAACGTGCGCGCGGCGGCGTGGGGCTCATAGTGACCGGCGGCTTCGCGCCCAATATTGAGGGCTGGCTATCCCCATTCGGGTCGCGCCTTGCGTCCTCCAGCGCTGCACGCAGCCACAAAATCATCACCGATGCCGTGCACGCCGACGGCGGCAAGATCGCACTGCAGATCCTGCACGCTGGCCGCTACGGCTACAGTCCGTTTTCGGTGGCGCCCTCGCGTATCAAATCGCCGATCACGCCGTTTACGCCACGGGCACTTTCGGTCGGTGGCATCGAGCGGCAAATCAGGTGCTTTGTGCGCGCCGGCAAGCTGGCCCGCGAAGGCGGCTACGATGGCGTTGAAGTAATGGGTTCGGAAGGCTATTTCATCAACGAATTTCTGGTCGCGCACACCAACCAGCGCACCGATGCGTGGGGTGGCAGCTATCAAAATCGAATGCGGCTGCCCGTCGAAATCGTCACACGGATGCGCGCGGCGGTAGGCAAAGATTTCATCATCATCTATCGCCTGTCGATGCTCGATCTGATTCCCGACGGACAGTCGTGGGATGAAGTGGTGATTCTCGCCAAGGCCATCGAGAAAGCCGGCGCCACCATGATCAATACCGGCATCGGCTGGCATGAGGCGCGGGTGCCGACTATCGCCACTTCAGTGCCGCGCGGTGCATTCGCGTGGGTAACAAAAAAACTCAAAGGTGAGGTGGGCATTCCGCTCATCACCACCAATCGCATCAATGCTCCCGATGTCGCCGAAAAAATCATCGCTGACGGTTGTGCCGACATGGTGTCGATGGCGCGCCCCCTGCTGGCGGA
>JAYVKG010000224.1:0-3125 GCA_043768625.1 Betaproteobacteria bacterium | reverse complement strand
ATACGTACCTCCGCGGTGACCGAGCTGGTGGCCTCGTTGACGTTGCCGATAATGGCGGTGTGCGAATGCGCATCGATGATGCCAGGCGCCAGATGTTTACCAGCGGCATCGATCACCAACGCACCCGCCGGCGCCGCCAGATTCTCGCCAATGGCGGCAATCTTGCCATCACGCACCAGCAGGTCAGTGGCGGTGAGACGTCCCGCCGCCGCACTGGTCCAGACGGTGGCATTTTTTACCAGCAGTACGGCGGGGCGCGCGGCGACATCGACACCATAGGCACCGGCCGGATATTGTGTTGTCAGTGCCGCCGGCGGCGCGGCAGGTTTGGTTGGCGGTGCGGGCTCGACATAGGCAGCCGTGCGGGTTGCCGCCCACGGCCGGGATGCGCCGCCGGCCATCTGCGAACTACCGCGCATCGTGTCATGCTGACCTTCGGCAACAATCACCTCTGAGGCGTTGGCACCCGCCGGGTCGCCGACGGCGCAGGGAAAACGAACAACCAGCTGCGCACCGCGCTGAACCAGGGCGCACACGGCACCGTCCAGTTTCAATTGCGGCTTGGCCAGCGTGCCGGCAATATTCCAGACCAGGTTGCTGCCACTACTGGTGGTCGGTCCGCGGTTCACTTCCCAGGTACCACGCGGATCGAATCGCCCCCAGGCTTCGGTGGGGTACGGTTGACCATCGACAAACGCCAGCTCGAGCACCGCTTGCTCATCGGTAAAAAGATCACCTTTGGCCACGATGATGTTGGCAATGTGGCCAACCTCGAGCGAGCCCAGCCGACGCTGCTCACCGATTAATTTTGCCGGCACCGTGGTCAGCCCCGCCAGCGCCTTGTCAGCCGGCAATCCGCGCCTGATCGATTCACGCAGGCGTTGCCAGAATTCTTTTTTAACGTCGCGCAGTCCCAGCGCCGTAACTGCGAATTCAACCCCTGCCTGATTGAGGAGCGCAAGGTTGGACGGTGCCTGCTCCCAATGTTGCAGCGACTCAACCGAACTATCCAGTGCAACATCTGGATTTTCAACTTCGGGTGCGGCCGGAAAGGTCAATGGCACGATCACCGGCAACCCGAGCGTTTTCAACTGCTGCGCGCGACGGTATTCGTGGCCATTGCCCTGCACCACTACGCGCAGCCCGAATTCGTCGCGCACTTTGGCGATGCGCTGATAGGCTTGCTCATCATCGGCGACATAAAACACCGGCTGGCGCCCAGCCAGGGCTGGTAACAACGACGCCAGTGACACGTTGGCCTCGGCCCGTTCACGCGGGCTGGTGCCGGTTGCGTAACCATCGGTGGCGTTGCGATGCCAGCGCGCGTCGTAAAACGTTTGCCGCACCAGCGCGATACTGCCCATCAGTGAGTTCGGATAAACCCCGCGCCGCGACCGATCAATTTCGTTGGCGAGGTGGTGCGCCACCCGCGGCACCAGCAGCAGTGCTTTCGGATCCCGGCCATCGCCCATATTGACGAGCGCTCCCTGCCCCCGAAATACGCCCGTGCCGGGCGACGCGATCACCGAGGTAAAGCCCAGCTCACGAACCTGCTTGATGTCGTCGGCCTTGAATTCGAGTTGCAGCGCGACGTCCTGCTCGGGATGCACCCGCGGATTCCTGCTGGCCAGCGCGCGCGTCACCAACGGGCGGGTGAACGATGGCGGCGCGGGTGACTCATCATTTGTTTCTGCCAAAGCCTCCATGAGTGCAGGCGGCGGACGCAGCGAAGGCGGTACGCCCACGTTGCTGGCAAGATCGATAAAACCGGCATAGATAGTTCGCCCGTCCAGGTACCAGGTGCGCGCGCCGGGCGGCAACGGCGTGGTCGCGGCGGCACCAGCCGCAATGATCACGCCATCGCGAATCACCAGCGTGCCGTTGTCAATCGTCTGTCCTGGCACGATCATCAGCCGCGCGCCGGTCAGCGCGTGAAACCGCGGCGTGTTGTCTCGCAAACCCTCGATTCGATCGCTCGATATCTGCGCACTACAGGGGACCATGGCCAGAAAAAACGCCGGCATGGCCAACGCCACCCATGAATGGCACGGGCGCAACTTGACGACAATACGCATGCAATATTCCTCAGGATTTCACATCGGGGGAGCAGGCACCGGCACGACGGAAACACCCGCACCTGACACACATGCACACTAAGCTTACAGAATGAGATGCGCCGAGACAACCGTCGCCCTCTGCGGGTAGTGTCTCAGTTTGAATGTAACGGCCAAAAAAGAACCAGCCGGAGCGGGCATTCTTATTATTGAAAAATTATCGTATTGAGAAAGGCAACGATGAAATCATTCCCGACCCGATTCAATCTTTATGATGAACTTTTAATTTGCGTTGATACACCTGAATTAAACAGCGTTTAAAGTAATCCCGGTACCGCTGTTGAGGAGCTACCGCAGTGTGCACACTACCGGCCTCTTTGCGAGCAGCCTGATTTTATTGCTCGTGAAGCGGCAGGCGACCGTTCAGACTCGCGGCTTGCCCGATGCAGAGCGGTATGTAGGAGCCATTCGACTCTTGACGACAAAACATATAAATGACTTTCCCCGACATTTCGTCTTCCAACGGTGACGTAATATTGACGTTAGCTTGGAAACAGGGAAGTTGAAAAAGATACCGAAGCAGCACTACATGGCCCACCGCCGAGTGTAAATCGCGTGCGGTCAAACGGGTAAGAGAAGGCGTGACGGCAGGTGCGGCAGCCCGTGTATTGGGGTTGATTGACCAGACCTTGCGTAACCGGGTCCAAGGCCGCTGACGCAGGCAAGCTACACGGGGCGGGGATGAAGCCGGTCACGCCTGAGCAGATGGAACTGACCCGGACGCGTGCCGAGGTTGTCCGGTTCCGGCGAGAGCAGGGCGCGCGTGCAACGGCTGATGCGCGAGCACGGCTCGGGCTTGTCACAAGGCCAAATTCAAGGTGACGACGGACTTCAGGCATGGCTTGCCAATCGCCCCCAACCTGCTGGCTCGCCACTTCACGCCGGCAGCATTCAATCAGGTGTGGCATCCGCTATCACTTATTGGTGGACGGACGAGGGCTGGCTGTATCTGCCGATCGTGCTTGATCTGTTCAACCGCGAACTGGTGGGTTGGTCGCTCAAACCGCGCAT
>JAYVKG010000223.1:0-5047 GCA_043768625.1 Betaproteobacteria bacterium | reverse complement strand
CCTAACGGCGGCCGTCTGACGCCGCTCGCCGTCGTGACCTTTTCCAGCGGATACTTTGGGCAGCCCACCAATGCGGAGATCGAGAAGCAGAATGCCTATTCGAAGGTCGACCTCAAGCTCAACTGGGAGATCAACCGGGTCTGGAGCGCGTTGTTGTTTGTTGACAACGCGACCGACAAGCAGACCATCAATCGTTTCGTGTGGGGCGGCGGGGGCGCTTTGCAGTTGAGCGCGGCACCGCCACGCACGTGGGGATTCAGACTTACCTACAAAACGTTCTGACGTTCTGACCTCCTGACTGTTGCGCCGCGACAGGCCGTCCCTCTTGGTTGTGAGCGACGGCCTTCGCTTTTTCTGGTTCTGAAAAATCGGCGGATACTAATATTATGAGTTCCCTGCAATCCCAGAAACTTGGCTATGTCGCTGCGTTATCGTCAATTGCGCAGCGCCCCGTGGAACTGTGGCCAAACGCGTTAAGCGATCTTTATCACACAGATGTCCAATGGCACGGACCGCACCCGATCAACGACCATCGGGGTTCGAGGGCAGTCGTGAAGGCGTTCTGGGAGCCCTTCCTCGCAGCGCTTCCCGATGTCGAGCGGCGCGACGACATCCTCATTGCCGGCACATTCAAGGATGGCTCTTGGGTGGGCACGACAGGCTATTACACCGGGACGTTCGCCAACGATTGGCTGGGTATCCCCGCAACGGGTGGTGTGCTCAATGTTCATTTCGGAGAATTCAGCCGACTGGAACAAGGCAAGGTTTGTGAGGTCTATCTGATTCTCGACATCCTCGATGTGATTCGTCAGGCCGGACGGTGGCCCGCCGAGCTGCCTAAAAGTCCCGGCATCATAGACAGGGCGCCGGGTCCGGCCTCGAAAGATGGTGTGGTTTTCACGGGTGACGACGCAAGAGAGAGCAACACCAGCCTGGCGCTCGTCGAAGCCATGATTGCGGGCCTGATGTCCTACGATGGTCGCACGTTGCCGAGCATGGGCATGACACGGTTCTGGCATCCACAGATGATGTGGTACGGACCAGCAGGTATCGGCTCGAGCCGCAGACTGAAAGGCTTTGAAGACGTGCACCAGCGCGCGTTCCTCACGGCGTTCCCTGATCGCGTTGGCGGCGACCACAAGGCGCGCATCGGCGACGGCGCATACGTCGGCTCGACCGGCTGGCCATCGGTGCGCGCAACGCATTTGGGGCCATGGCTCGGCGTGCCGCCGACCGGACGCCGCATCAGCATGCGGGTGATGGATTTCTGGCGGCGCGAGGGCGATCTATTGCGCGAGAACTGGGTTTTTATCGACCAGCTCGACTTATTGCTACAAATGGACTTTGACGTGTTGGCAAAAATAGGATGAGCACCACCGCACCGGTGCGCGCCGAGGACCTTTCCGAGACCCGCCGCTGGCTGATGTTCGCGGCCCTCATGGGCGTGTATGTGTTCTACGCTTTTTGCTGGAATACGGAAAATTTTCTCAGGCCCTACATGGCAGAGTCGCTCGGCCTCAGCAAAGAACAGGTGGCGGCTTTCTATACCCTGCAAGCGCTCGGCGCGCTTATCGGCGCGCTCATCATTCCACAATTCGCAGATCGTTACAGTCGGCGCAATACTTTTGCGTTGATCGCGGCGGCATTCGGTGTTGCGTCGATTGCGTCAATCGGCGTGAGTAGCTTTTACAGTGCGCTGGCGCAGCGTTTCGTGATGGGATTTTTTCTTGGTGGTGTGTTCGGTTGCGCAGTGAGCCTGTACGTTGGCCTGTTCTCGCAATCGTTTCGCGGCTTGCTGGGTGGGCTTGTCCAATTGGTCTACAACGGCGGTGACGCAGCACTGTCCTGGTTCGGACGCAACTACGCCGACCAGTGGCAGTTGGTGATGGTGCTCGGCGGCGTCGGTGCGATTATCGCGGCAGCAGTGGTCTATCTTGTGGTGCCGGATGATCGCGTTCTCATTCCGTGGGGTGGCAAACGCACCCATGCGGGCGCGTCAAAAAAACTCGCCATTGTTGAGCTGTTTACACAAGGCTATTGGAAAATTACGCTGCGGCTGGTGTTGCTGTGCGGACTGAATTTTTTTGCGTTTCAGGCCTTCAATGGGTGGATCACCACCTATCTCAAAGAGGAGCTGGGCTTTGGCCCTGATTTGGTGGGCAAACTGCTCACGGCAATGCATGTGGGTTCGATGGTCGGCGCAATCGTGTGGGGGTTGGCAGCGGATCGGTTCGGACGCCGCTTCAACGCGTGGGGCTTTTTCCTCGCGGCGATCTTCATTGTGGTTTACTTAAACGTGCCGCAGAGTCCGTGGATGCTGGGAGGCGTGGGGTTCGTGTACGGCGCCTCGTTGGTGTCGATATGCTGCTGGGGTCCGTATTTTGCTGAGCTTTACCCGGAGCATTTGCGCGCAACGGCCGCGTCAATTTTCAACTGGGGTCGGGTTGTATCGTTATTCGGTGCGCTGCTGGCCGGGACGATTGCGCAGCGGTACGGGCTGCACACCATCATGTATATCGGCAGTTTGACGTTCCTGTTCGGCGCATTTGTCTGGTGGACCTTGCCGGAAACGCTCGGGACAGAGACGAAGCAGGTTCATTAGCCGCCGGGTTATCATGGCACTAGCACTGGCGCGGCTCCTGGCAGATAAATGTCTGAAAATGCCCGCCAGTGCTAGTGTTTTTATTTTTTAGGCACTCGGTCAATCCTGCACGCGTAACAACCTCGGCGCGCGTAATGCACATGCAGGTACGCGACATCTTCGCGCTGAAAAAACGCTGACATAAGCGGCTCAATGACTTTGCCGTCGACAACCTCAGCTTCAACCATGAGGTCCTGCGCGTCATAGGCGCGCACCGACAGTAACCTGGTGCGCAGCGGTTCTGGGACCACATTAACTGCGTCAAATGCCATGGCCGCGACTTTGCGAACGTATATCGGGCCGGCCGCGCGATAGGGTGAATGCGCGCCTTGGTGTTCGAAGGAGATCAGGATAAGCTCTTCGCCAGGGTCTGCATGAGCAAGGCTGACCCGACAGGGGAAACCTGTCGCGTCGTCGGCGATGACGCGCCGCGCGCCCAGACCGGCCAAAGTGGCATCCTCCAAAACAAACAAGGGCTTGAACAATTCAGGCGAAAGACCCGTAATTCGAAAATCCATTTTTTGCACTCCAAGGAAGGTGTGCGTGGATTTTCCCCGTATGCGAGGTTCGATGCGACCGCTTATCAGGCAGCAAATTTTGCGCGGTACTACCCTCGCCCTTAGCGATCTATTTCGATACCTTCGTCCTCGAACACGCGCTTTACTGTTGGGCGCGAAGCAACACGCATCGCGTGTTTGGTCCAGTGCGGGTAAGCGGTTTTCATATCGAGACCGACGCGATAACCCCAGCGATAGAACACCAGCACGTAAGGGTCGCAAACTGTGTATTGGCCGCCCATCGCAAAAGTCTTTCCGGTGAGCAGTTTTTCAATGTCGGCGAAGTAGCCCAGCAGAGTTTCGCGACAGCTTGCTTTGATGTTCTCTTTGGCTGCGCTATCGTTGGCGTAGCGTTCAGGTCGCACGACTCGTCTGGCATAGATCAACGGTCTGCGTCGCCGAGCTGGTGTTGAATACAGGCTGAAACACGTACCACATCGGTTTGCCATCCGGCGTGTAGGTGAACCATGCCGCCAACACGGCATCCCGTGCATCGTGCCAGATGAACAAGCCCCAGCCGGAATCATTCGGATCCCACCAGTGGCCGGAATAGTCGAGGCGTACGTACGGCGCAACTTTTGTGGCGCGAGCGTCGGTGACGGTGAAGGGGACATTGTCAATTTGAGTTCCACCCAGATTATCCGGCGTTGGCGGTCGAAACAATGTGAGTGTGTAGTTTCCTGGTGGTAGTCTGCCTAAATCGAATTCTTCTCGGGGTTGTGCAAACGAACTGGGGCAGAGTTGGCCGAGTCGCGGGGGCACATGCGGACCCATCGTGACCGTAAGCTGGTTTTGTGACATGTTTGACGTGTATGGGTTCCCGACATAAGGGATGGTGCCCCCGCAAGTGGTATTCAGAATGCTGACCTTGAGACTGTCTGCTGATGTGGGATTTGCTGGCAGCAGCTTGTAGTCGAATGGCAAAAATTGCGCAAGCGCCGTGCCCGCGTAAGGGTCGGCCAATAACGTGGCGACGAAAATTAGTATCGATTTTTTCATGACCGTTTCCTTGCTATAGGTAGACGGTGCGCGCGCAGCGTGTTGTCCGATGCATACCTCGCACAAGATTCAGCGCCACCCGCACATCTTTGATTGCAGTCTCTTTTCACAGGACATGTTTAGTTGTCGACGTTGGCTGTGGTTTTCCATACATCACTGTTTTTTGCATATCACCATCCGTATTCCAACAAGTCGACAGCCACTTGTAACCGTCGTATGGATTTGGGTAGCCAAAATAAAACGTTGCATGTTGATAGTAAGTTGGAAAGTAGTTACCACTGTCCCATAAAAGGTTCTGAGAAAAAGCTGGAAGCTGACCGCTGCCGCCGTTATAGAAAGCCGGATTATCAGGGTCCGCAGTGTGGTTTCCGTTAAATCCTGACGACTGGATATTACAATAGGCCGCGCCAGTGCTGGTGTTGTATTGATCGAACGGTGCGTTTGCCGAAGCCGACCACGTAACCAAGCCACCGTTGCTGATTGTTTGCCAGACGAGTGGGTTTTGCGAATTCACACCAGTGCTCGTGGTGCTTGCAACCCAATACGGTTTCACAGATCGTTTGATGTAGACATTGGCAACAACGGTTGTTTGCGTCCCTTGCGGCGAGAAGCAAGTCACTGACCACGAATATTTTTCAGGATCCAGTGCGCTCTCACCGAAATCGTATGCAATTGGCGGGCACGAGAATAACAGTTGCTGAGTAGGGGAGCCATTGAAGGTGGGATTTGCGTAGTGAGCTTCCCTCGGTTCTTCGTCTTCCAACGGGCGTTGTTCATGCTACTTTTTTTTCCATCCGGTGAGCCGCCAGCCAATCCTTCAAGAACCGGGTCGGCGACTTATAACCTAGCG
>JAYVKG010000222.1:0-4528 GCA_043768625.1 Betaproteobacteria bacterium | reverse complement strand
GCCGCGGAACTGGCAGAATTTTTTCTGGCGCGCGCCGAGCGCGCTTTGGCCCTCAATGCCTTCCTGCACATTGACCGGGGACTTACGCTTCAACAGGCGCAAGCGGCCGATCTCTGCATCGGCCGTGGTGAAGCTGGCCCGCTCACTGGCATCCCGGTCGCGCACAAAGATATTTTCGTCACCAAAGAGTGGCGCTCAACGGCGGGCTCCAAGATGCTCGCCGATTACCTGTCGCCGTTTGACGCGGCGGTAGTTGAAAAACTCGGGATGGGGTCCGGTGCGGGCATGGTCTGTCTGGGCAAATTGAATTGCGATGAATTCGCGATGGGTTCATCGAACGAAAATTCCGCATTCGGCGCGGTTAAAAATCCCTGGAATCTTGCCAAAATACCTGGTGGATCGTCCGGTGGATCGGCGGCGGCGATTGCGGCTGGCCTGACGCCTGCGGCCACCGGTACCGACACCGGCGGATCGCTGCGCCAACCGGCCGCCATGTGCGGCGTTACAGCGATCAAACCGACTTACGGTCGCGTATCGCGCTATGGCATGATTGCCTTTGCCTCCAGCCTCGACCAGGGCGGACCGATGGCCAGGAGTGCCCAGGATTGTGCGTTGCTGCTGGACGCCATGGCGGGCTTTGACGAACGTGACTCAACCAGTTTAAATACGCTTGAATCACAAACATCAATACTGGAGCGATTTTCCGGAGCATTTGAGTCTGTAAGCCGCACCAATGCTGGTGTTTGTCTGAGCGGAATGCGCATTGGTGTGCCAAAAGAATTTTTTAGCGCGGGCCTGTCCGCCGATGTCGCGAAGGCCGTAGAGGCCGCATTGGCCGAATTTGAAAAGCTGGGTGCCAGCCGCGTCGAAATTTCCTTGCCGCGCACCAGGCTGGCTATTCCGGTGTACTACGTGATTGCGCCGGCTGAAGCGTCGAGTAATCTGAGTCGCTTTGACGGCGTGCGCTACGGTCATCGGGCCAAAAATTACCACGATCTGACGACGATGATTGCCAACTCGCGTGCTGAGGGCTTCGGCGCAGAAGTGAAGCGGCGCATTTTTACCGGCGCTTACGTGCTTTCACACGGCTATTACGACGCCTGCTATTTGCAGGCGCAACGGGTGCGGCGCCTGATCGGTCTTGATTTCCAAAACGCGTTCAAGCAATGTGATTTCATCATGGGCCCGGTCGCACCGACCACCGCGTGGAATATCGGCGCCAAATCGAGCGACCCGGTGGCAATGTACCTGGAAGATATTTACACCCTCGGCGCAAGCCTGGCCGGGTTGCCGGGAATGTCGGTGCCATGCGGTTTTGGCGACGATGGACTGCCGGTCGGACTGCAGATCATCGGCAACTATTTCGACGAGGGCCGCATGCTCAAAGCGGCCCATCAGTATCAACAGGTTACCGGCTGGCATACGCTTCACCCGGCGGGCTTTCCATGAGCGCCGTTCCACACGGCTGGGAAGTCGTCATCGGGCTTGAAACGCATACCCAGCTAGCCACTGCGTCGAAGATTTTTTCGGGCTCATCCACACAGTACGGCGCACCACCCAACAGCCAGGCGAATGCGGTCGATCTGGCCTTGCCCGGCACCTTGCCGGTGTTGAACAAAGCGGCCGTGGAATGTGCGATCAAATTCGGTCTTGCGGTGGGGGCAAAGATTGCGCCACACTCCATTTTTGCACGCAAGAATTATTTTTACCCCGACCTGCCCAAGGGCTACCAGATTAGTCAGTACGAGCTGCCGGTGGTGATCGGTGGTGAGGTCAAGTTCATGCTGAATGATGTCGAGAAGACCGTTCAACTTACCCGCGCGCATCTTGAAGAAGATGCCGGTAAATCGCTGCATGAAGGACTGGAAACAAGCGGCGTGTCGGGCATTGATTTGAATCGTGCCGGAACACCGTTGCTGGAAATTGTCACCGAGCCGTGCATGCATTCGGCTGAAGAAGCGGTCGCGTACGCGAAAGCGCTGCATGGCATCGTTACCTGGATTGGTATTTGCGACGGCAATATGCAGCAAGGCTCATTCCGCTGCGACGCCAACGTGTCGGTGCGGCGCGCGGGTGAAAAAAAATTAGGTACGCGCGCTGAAATTAAAAACGTGAATTCGTTTCGCTTTTTGGAGCGTGCAATTCAATATGAAATCCGCCGCCAGGTCGAGCTGCTCGAAGACGGTGGCAAGGTCGTGCAGGAAACTCGGCTGTACGATTCTGATCGCGATGAGACGCGCTCGATGCGTAGCAAGGAAGATGCGATGGACTATCGCTATTTTCCTGATCCGGATTTGTTGCCGCTGAAGATTTCGCAGGCTTGGATTGACGAAATTCGGGTGGAAATGCTGATAGATGAAAGTGATCCGGCAAGCCTCGATGTTCCTGAGCGCATGGCAAAGTGGCTCCAACGGGCTTATGGCGTTTCTGTTGCAAGTTCGCGGGCCTTGACGGTAGATCACACGATTTGTGGGTATTTTCGCGAAGCCGTCCTCAACGGGCCACAAACCTTGCTTGGAGACGCACGCACCAATCCAGCATACATAAAGCTCTGCGCGAATTTTGTGATTAGCGAGGTCAACAAAAAACGGAATGAGTCCGACGAGCCGTCTTGGAAGCATTGGGTAGATGATGAGACTGCTGGACAGCTGATAGCCAACGTGTTCAACGGAGCCATTTCGCTGAATACAGCGAGACAGCTATTCAGTGAATTTTGGGATGAAGATAGAACTGCGGGCGTGATGCGTGCACCAAGCGCAGTTGACGATATTATTAAGTTGCGCGGCTTGAAACAGGTATCTGATTCCTCCACCATCGAAAAAATGATCGACGACGTGATCGCTGCCAATCCCAAATCTGCCGAAGAATACAAAGCCGGCAAGGAAAAAGCTCTCAACGCCCTGTTCGGTCAGGTAATGAAGGCGAGCAATAAAACGGCGAACCCGGCGCAAGTGACAGAAATACTCAAACGAAAACTGTCGTCGTAGCCACTATTTTCGCAGCAGATTCTCCCGCATCAGCGCGGCCGTACCCCGCGCCTCCGACGATGTGCTCGCCGCCAGGTTGGCAATCACATTTTGCTGATCCTGCAGCGACCGATTCTGTGACAGCTTCAGCTTCGCTTCAATTTTAATGATCGCAATTTCAAAGCCGACAATCGCCTGGAGTTTGCCGGCGTGCGCCGCTAGCCCGCGCGAATCCCAAGGCGTCGCCGCACCCGCTTCATACTGCGCCGCCAGGTCGCTGACGATCTGCCATTTTGCGTCGTCGTCGTCGATGCGCGTGACGCTGCCGGTAATGTGCACGACCGCATAATTCCACGTCGGCACATTCGGTACACGGTCATTTTCATCGCGGTACCAGGTGGGAGAAACATAACTGTGCGGCCCGTGAATAATCACCAGCATCGAGCTGCCGTCTTTGAGGGCGGCGGAGTGCGGATTGGCACGCGCGATGTGGCCGATCAACACCTGGCGCTTGTTGTCAATCTGGATCGGAGCGTGCGTCACTTGAGCGCCGTCCGAGGTGGTAGAGATCAAGGTGGCGAAGCCGAAATCGCGGATCAGGGACGCAATTCGTTGCGCATCGGCTTCATTAAAATGGTCGGGGGTGTACATAAAATTCCTGAAATAAAAACGCGCCACTGGGGCGCGTAACAAGGCGAAAAGTGGCGTGCGATTAAGCGCATGCAAAAAAAGTGGTGATCGCTAGCGCCGGTTTTCCACGCATTTTACGGCTGCCACGTTAACTCCGGGGCCACCCACATTCGGTCCTCGACAGGAGAAGTTCATTCCCAGCGGGCATTCCTGGACTTTGCCCGCACAGGTGGCCACGCCTTTGGACCGACCGGCAACGGCTTGCGACCGATCGGCGCTCTGGCTGCGGGATTCCGGCACAACGGCAACTTTGCCCTGCTCGTCCAGCAGCGTTCCCGCCGGCATGCCTGCCTTGAGTTGCGTCCAATGGGCCTTTTCGGCATCGTAACGCGTGCGAATTTCACTTTTGCCCTGGTCGATTTTTTCCAGCTCGACGCGCAGGCTCTCGGCCTCGTGGCTGGCTCGCCGTTGGTCACGCGCTAGTTGCGGAGGTGCCTCTTTGGTTTTTGCTGTTTTCTTTTTGCCAGCCTGATAGAACTCCATATCGTTATTCAGCTTGATCAGATCCTTATCGACATCGACTGAACGTGCCGCCAGGGTTTTTCTGCGCGCTTCAAGGTTGGCAATTTCTTTGTCACGCGCCACATCAAATTCGCGCTCCGCGCCATAAGTCAACATGAGCGCATTGTCACGTAATTTTTGTACCGCCATCCGATCCGTTTTATCTTTGTTGCGGACCTTGTCGTCTTCAATCGCCTTTAGTTGTTCAGGTGTGAGCGGCGCCTCGAACTTGCGCACCACACTGCCCTGCAGGCTCATTTCGACCACCGGTTTTTTGGCGCACTGCGGCGGCATCGTGTCACCATAATAGGTCACGCCCTTTTCATCCACGCATTTGAACAGCGCGTGCGCGGAGCCGGCCGCCAGCATTA
>JAYVKG010000221.1:0-17820 GCA_043768625.1 Betaproteobacteria bacterium | reverse complement strand
AGGAAATTCGCAGCAGTTATGCCTATAAAAACCTGACCGATCAAGAGTGGCAATGGGCGCTGGCATTTGTGCAGCAAGGTGGCCATTCGCTTAGTGCCTATCCCGATTACCGTCGCGCGATTCCCGATGAGCTTGGGGTTTGGCGGGTGCCCGATGCCCGTCTGGCGCGCCGCCACCGGATGAGCATAGGTACCATCGTCAGCGACTCCACGATGGCCGTGAAATTCTGGAGTAAAAGCGCGGGCGGCAAACAATTAGGCTCGATAGAGGAGAGCTTCATCGCGCGGCTGAATGTAGGCAGTCATTTTCTGTTCGGTGGCCGCGTGCTGGAATTGGTCCGTGTCTATGAAATGACCGCTTACGTGCGAATAGCCAGTGCCAGAAAGCCGACAGTGCCACGCTGGAATGGCGGCCGCATGCCACTGTCGTCCGAATTGGCCAATGCCGTGGTGGCGCGACTGGACGCCGCGGCACGCGGGATTTTCGACGGTCCCGAAATGCAGATGGTCAAACCACTGCTGGCGGTGCAATCCGCCTGGTCCGCATTGCCCACTACCGACACGCTATTGGCGGAATCGATGCATTCGCGCGAAGGGTGGCATCTGTTTCTTTATCCCTATGCCGGGCGGAGCGTGCATCTGGGTCTGGCCAGCCTGATGGCGTGGCGCATGGCCAAGGAGCAGCCCACCAGCTTTTCGATTGCTGTTAATGATTACGGCCTTGAACTGTTATCACCCACCGAAGTGGATTGGCGACAGATACTGGCCGGTGACATTTTCAGTGCGGATAATTTGCTTGCAGACATCATCGGCAGTTTGAACGCAGGGGAATTGGCAAAGCGGCGATTCCGCGAAATCGCGCGCATTTCAGGTCTGGTGTTTTCGGGCTTTCCGGGCACCCCCAAAAGCGCCAAGCAGATACAGGCTTCATCGAGCCTGTTTTATGATGTGTTCCTTCAATACGATCCGGACAATTTGCTGCTCACCCAGGCGCGACAGGAGGTGCTGGGACAAGAGCTGGAACTGGCGCGGCTCGCGGACACGTTGCGCAATATCCGCGACAAAAACCTGTGTCTGCGGACCATCAAACGTCCCACCCCCTTTGCATTTCCATTGCTGGTTGAGCGGCTGCGGGAGGGCATGAGTACCGAAAAATTAGCTGACCGAATTTCCCGGATGGTGGCGGATCTGGAAAAAGCCGCCGGCGCAGGGGGTTATGATGCCGGCGGCGCGGTGGTCGTGCAACAGCAAGATCACAACGCAGCGCCTGTCGCCCGCCGCAGAAAGCGGATAGTAAAGACCGGGCAGCCTAACGCCGATCAACGGAAGAACCCGTGCGGGCGCTAACGCCTAAAATTGCCTTGAAAAAAGAATTGCTACTGCAAGTCGCCAATACCACGCTGCTGCTGCTGGCAGACAAGGCAATCTACTGGCCGCAGCATAAGGCCATGTTGATTGCCGACGTCCACTTTGGCAAAGCCGCTGCCTATCGCGCGTTGGGCCAGCCGGTGCCGCACGGAACCACCGCCCGCAACCTGCAGCGGCTGGATTTGCTGCTGTCGAATTACGAATGTCAAAAAATTATTTTTCTGGGTGATTTTCTGCACGCGCCTGAATCACTCGCACCCGCCACATTGGCCGCGTTGTACGCGTGGCGGCAGCGTCACCCCGAATTGAAATGCCTGTTGATACGCGGTAATCACGATCTCCGAGCAGGCGATCCGCCTGACAATCTAAATATCGAAATGGTTACGCAGCCATTACTGATCGATGGTTTGGCGTTGCAGCACACGCCGACACCGCACCTGTCCCATCACGTGCTGGCGGGGCACGTGCACCCTGTTTTCCAGTTGCGGGGCAAAGGTCGCCAGAGTCTGCGTCTGCCGTGCTTTTACCATGGGTCTGCAATTACCTTGCTGCCTTCTTTCGGCGATTTCACGGGTGGCCATCAAATTGATAAAGTCAAAACCGGCAACAGCAAACAAATTTTTGTAACCGATGGCAGCGCTATTTGGGCGTTGGCACCGACCGATTGAATGGTGCAGCGAATGCGTAAAATCGGCTCTCTCACGCGATGCCGGGCGAATCGGGGCGGGAGAAAATGGATAGATGTTGTTCAAAATCGTTCCTGAGCGGATGCCGTGCATCTGGTTGCTAGCGGCGCCTTGGTGCAAAATTAATTGGCGGTCGTTTACAATTTGCCGTCGGTAGATGAAGCATTGGCGTGGCTGTCCAGACTATTTAGCCCTGAAAGGCGCGCCAGTGCTTGATGTATGATGACGTATGCGTCCCTTACACATGCTGCTCGCTCTGGCGATCGTCGCGATCTGGGGGACTAATTTTGTCGTTATTAAAATTGGGCTGCAGGATTTTCCGCCGTTTCTGTTCGCCGCTTTGCGCTTCGTCTGTTCGGCCCTGCCGTGGCTGCTGTTTATCAGGCCGCCGGCGGTACGCTGGCACTGGCTAGGGTGGTTTGGTCTGCTGCTCGGCGCCGGACAATTCGGCTTGTTGTTCTACGCGATGAGAGCCGACATTTCGCCAGGACTTGCGTCGCTGGTGGTGCAGATGCAGGTGTTTTTCACAATCGGCTTGTCGGTGTTATTTTTTCATGAACGCGTGAGCCCGCTGCCCGTCGTCGGGTTGGCACTGGCGGTTTGCGGCCTGGCCGTAATTGCCGCCCATATCGATACCGCGGTCACAATGATCGGCGTCGGCGCGGTATTGGCGGCTGGCTTCTTCTGGGCTTGTGCCAACACAGTGGTGAAGAAAGCGGCACGCGAAGCATCGGCAAAAATTGACATGCTAGGTTTCATGGTCTGGTCCAGCCTGTTTGCGATACCGCCGTTGATATTATTATCGCTGGCTTTTGAAGGGTTTGATGCGGATTGGCAGGCAATCCGACAAGCGCACGGCGCAGCATGGGTAGCCGTGTTTTGGCAGGCTATCGGTAACACCCTGTTTGGCTTTGCCGCCTGGAACTGGTTACTCACCCTATACCCCTCTGCGATAATCGCGCCTTATGCGCTGCTCGTTCCAATGTTTGGCATGGGTGCGTCGAGTCTGTTCCTGGGCGAGACACTGCCGCTGTGGAAAGTCGGGGCGGCGTTGCTGGTCATGGGAGGTTTGGCGCTCATCGCTGCGCTACCGCTGGTTTCAAAGTGGCGCGGTGGCGCTAGCCGATAATTATTCTTCAATACGGGTACGCCGATAGAAATCATATGGACGTTGACGAATCCATGGAGCGCAGGGGGATGTGCGGAACCTGAAATGAGTGTTGAAAGCGCAGGCAAGCATCCGCAGTGAAAGGCGCGACATTGAGTTTGGGCAACTACGCGTGTTGCGGTTACAAGTTAGTCAGACGGACCTGCAGAAAAGGGCGACTTTTCCCGCCAACGCGCCCGCCGATCTAAGGGTATGATTACAGTCAGAAAATGTTATCGAAAACACCCATACTTTTTCCCCTTAACGACCTGCCTGTCCACGCGACAGGTCAGCGCGGCGCACCCGCATGAGCAAGTTAATCGACGCGCTCAACGATGCTGAAATCCAACGGCGCAAGATTTTGGCGAACGCCGGTGTTGACGCCAGCAATCTGGGCGCCAATAGCGAGACTGGTGCCGCCGTGCAGTCGGCACAGACCAAGGAGGCGCAGTTGCGCAGCCTGTTGGACGCCGCCAGCAAACAGGCCGAAGTTGAAAGCGAAGGTGCACGTGTCGCACAACAGAGGCTGACGGCAGAGCAAAACATAGAAGCGCTGGCACAGGAGCAAAAAACCGTCGAGGCGCGCGCGGTTGACCAAGCAATTGCGCGGCTCAAAATCGAGCTTCAATTGGAATTGACTTTGGCTTCCCGCATTGCGGCCGAGAAAGACGTAACCGCACTTGCTAGGAAACGGCTGGAAGTGGAGCGCGAACTACTCGAACAAATCGCCATCCGCGAAAAGGCTGAAACCGAATTGCGCGATGCAGCAGTGGCCAAGGCCCAAACAGAGCAGGAGGCGTTGCATGTTGCGCAGGTGAAAGCTGAATTGGAAAAGCGCGCAGAAGCTGGTGCGCGCGAACGCGCCGCCGCCGAAGTACGCGCTATTGATGATGCGCTCGCGAGGATGACGGCAGACAAGCAGGCCGAGGCCGCCGTCATGGTGCGTCTGGCGACCATTAGGCAGCGCACGGTGACTGCCAAGGAGCTTGACCGGGCGCAGCAGCAAGCGCGTATGGCGGTGGACACGCGCGCTGCAGCGGAAGCGCTAGAGGCCGCTGAAAAAGACCGGGTGGCCCGCATTGAAACGGAAGGGCAAACCGAACAAGACCGCGCTGCTGCCAAAGTAGCGCGTGAGCGGGTTGATGCTGAGACGCTCGCTCAGAATACGGAAGTGGCGCGCATTGAGGCTGAACTCAAAGCCGAGGCGGCGGCGGTCGCGCTGGCTGATGCAGAGGGTGCGTTGAAGGCAAGAGCCGCAGCCCGGGCGAAAACCGAGCGGGAGCTCATCCTTGCTGCCGAGGCCCGCGCGCAGGCTGAGCGCAATGCCGCCACGCTGGCAGAGGCGCGCATGGTCGCTGAGCGCGACGCCGAACAGGTTGCAGTACAGCGTTCAAAAGCTGACAAACTAGCCGCGATGGCGCTGGCCGTGCGCGAACATGCAGACACCGAGCTTGACGCAATGATAGGCGCCAGGCAAACCGCCGAAGCCCAGGCCAAAGAAAACGCCCGCACGCTCATGGCGGCCAACGCTGCTTTCGAACATGAGGGAGCGACGCGTCGCGGTGCAAAAAAGCATGCTGAAAATGAGCGCCACGCTACAGCTTTGGCGAACGACCGGATCGCCGCGGAACAAACGGCACGCGAAGCCGTTGCCGCGCGGTTTGCTGCAGAACAGCAGTTGGAAGCGGCAGCGCAGCAGCGCGCATTGGCGGAACGTAAAGCTGTAGAAGAATCGGCGCTTCGTCATGCCGATGAATTGCAACTGAAAGCTGCGGTCGAATCGCGCATTGCTGCAGAGCGAGAAGCGGAAACTGCGGCGTTGGCACGAACAGCAGGCGACACACGCGTATCTGAGATGGCAACCCTGCGCAGTCAAAAAGAGCAGGAACAGGTCGCGGCCATCGCGGCCTGCAAGGCGGCCGAGCAAACACTGGCGCAACATGAAACGGCGATCAAGGCAGCAGCGGATCACAGCAAGCTTGATCGCGAGGCCGCGCAGCAGGCTATTTTGCAAGGCGAGATTGAAGCCAAGGCACGGCTGGCCGCGACCCAACGCGCCGACACCGAACGCGAAGCCGCTGCCGTCGCGCAGCAGCGTGTCGAGGCCGAACAAAAAGCCTTGACAGAGGCAGCCCTGCGGCAGACGGCGGAAACAAAATTAACCGCGCTAGCGGATACCCGCATCGCGGCGGAGCGTGCTGCGGAGGCTGCTGCGTTGGCGCGCAAGGCGGGCGATACACGCTTGTTGGAAATCGCAACGTTACGCAGCAAAAAAGAAACGGAACTCGCGCTGGCGGCCAAAGCCTGCAAGGCAGCCGAGCAAACACTGGCGCAACATGAAACGGCGATCAAGGCGGCAGCGGATCACAGCAAGCTTGATGGCGACGTGCAGCAGCAGGCAACGGCCCAACGCGAAATTGAAGCAAAATTGCGTGCGGCCGCCGCTGCGAAAGCCAAGACCGAGCGAGAAGCAATTGCGGCGAATCAATCGAAAATTGCAGCGGAACTTGCGCGCAAGAACGAAGCCGAGGCCAGGCAAAAAATTGAGAATGAGGCCGCAGTGGCGGCGGCGTTGCGGACCAAAACGGCTACTGATGCGACGCGTATTGGCGAGCAGCGCATGGAGGCGGAAAAACGCCTGATGGATGCGGCAAAAAAACGCAAAGATACCGAGGAAGCCGCACTGCTTTCAGTACATGTACAGACGCAACAAGCTGAGGCAGGCCTGCGCATGGCGATAGAAAAAACCACCATTGAAAAAGCCACATCGGCAATAGCGCGCCAGCGCGCTGAGGCTGAGAATACACTGAAGCAAACGACAATTCAGCGTGCCGAGAAGGAGAAAACAGCCTTGGCCTACGAGAAAAGTCGCGCCGATTCGGAAGTGGCGGCGCAACACGCCGTGCTTGCAACGGTCGATGCCAAACAACAATTGGCACGATTTAAAGGCGAGCGCAAAGACTTTGCGGCAAAAGTATCCACCGCGACAACGAAAATAGTCGCATCCAATGGCCGGCAGACAACGTCGCAAGCTGCCCCGGCCTGGCTGGTGATGGTGGTGGCGTTGATCATTGGTGCCGGCGCTGGATATTTGGCCAGGGCACCGTCCGACGCTATCGATGCGCAAGTGTCCCCGCCGACAGCAGCAAGATCCGTTGCGACGCGGCAGGATGCCGCTATTATTCCGGCGCGCTCTGAAGATGAACCGGTCATTGCATTGCGTCTTGATCGCAGCGTTGAATCGCTTTCACGATTACCGGCCGGGAGCGATAAAACCAGCACCGACAAAAAGCCCTAACCAACCGGCGGGTCATGCCTGATCCGCCACCACCTGCGACTATAGAAATGTATCTGACGTACTTTAACGGCCAATGGGCCGAAGGCAATGCACCCCTGTTTGGCGCAATGGACCATAGCGTGTGGCTGGGCTCGTCGGTGTTCGATGGCGCGCGCGCCATTCGTGGACAGGTTCCGGACCTGGCACTACATCTGGCCAGGGTGATTCGCTCCGCCCACAGCCTGGGTTTGATTTGCCCGCATAGCATCGAAGAAATGACCAGGCTTTGCGTTGACGGAATTCGCAAGTTTTCCAAAGACGCCGAACTCTATATTCGCCCGCTGGTTTTCGGCACTGAAGGTTTGTTGGTACCAGTTCCCGAAAAATCCCGTTTCGCGCTTACGCTATTCGATGCACCGCTGCCTCCGTTCACGGGTTTTTCGGCCTGCCTGTCGCCAATGCGTCGCGCTGATCCGTCTATGGCACCGACCGATGCCAAGGCATCGTGCCTCTATCCGAACTCGACGCGCGCGTTGCGCGACGCGGCGGTTCGCGGCTTCGACAACGCCGTCCTCTGTGACAGCCAGGGCTTGGTCGCCGAGTTTGCGACCGCCAATATTTTCTTCGTAACACCAGCTGGCGCGGTGGTTACGCCGGTCGCTAACGGCACTTTTCTTTCCGGCATAACCCGCGCCCGTGTGATCAATTTACTGGCGCAGATCGGTATTGTGGTTGAAGAGCGTGAAGTCCTGCCAACTGAACTGGTGTTTGCAACAGAAATTTTTAACACCGGTAACTTTGGCAAGGTAACGCCTTGCATTCGTTACGAATCACGTTCACTGCCGGTAGGCCCTGTTGCGACGCTTGCGAGAGAGCGGTACATGGCATTTTCGGCCAAGGCCACCGTTGCCGCGCTGGGGTAATCGGCGCCTGATATGGGCACCGCCAAATGTTGTCAGATGGTTGTCGCCAACAATTGCTCCCGCGTAATCAAAAATACCACGCCATCGCCGGCACTTGTTTCGGCCCACGTTATGGGCAGATTCGAAAACGTTGCTTCGATACTTTCACGGTTGAAGCCAACCTCCACCATCAGCAAGCCAGCTACATTCAAATAATTCGCCGCCTCACGCAGGATCACCCGCACATGATCAAGCCCGTCGACGCCACTGGCCAGTGCCAGCTCAGGTTCACAGCGATATTCCGGCGGCAAAGTTGCCATCGATTTCGCGGTGACATAGGGCGGGTTGGAAACGATGAGGTCGTAGCGGCGCTCGTCGAGCTCGTCGAACAGGTTTGAACGGATGAGTTCCACCCGATCATTAAGCGCGTAATCATCGATATTGCGGCGCGCGACCTCCAGCGCGTCAGTGGAAAGATCGACCGCATCGATGACGGCATGGGGAAACGTGTGTGCGGCCAGTATCGCAAGGCAACCCGAACCAGTGCAGAGATCCAACACACTTTCAATTGCCTCAGGCTCGGTAACCCAGGGCGAAAGATCCTCGCGCAATAATTCGGCGATAAAACTTCGCGGCACAATGACGCGCTGGTCAACGTAAAACTTGTACTCGCCCAGCCAGGCTTCGTTGGTAAGGTAGGCGGCGGGGATGCGTTCGCGCACCCGTCGCTTGATGACCTCCAGCACCCTGTCGCGCTCGGACGACGTAAGTCTGGCGTCATAAAACGGCTCCAATTTGTCCAGCGGTAAATTCAAGGTGTGCAGAATCAGGTATACGGCTTCATCAAATGCGTCGGCCGAGCCGTGGCCGAAAAACAATTTTTCTTCGACGAACTGGCTGACCGCGAAGCGTACATGGTCGCGCACCGAAATTAATTCGCGCCGCGCCATGTCAAAACTCACGTCAGGAGAAGTTGGCATGGACCGGGCAGCCGGCAAGCAAATTTCCAGCGCATGAAAGTTCCATGGTGCAGGTGTCCAGCGCAGGCCACCTCACTACATCCGTAAATCTTGTGGAGGCTGGCATCAAGCGGTCCGGACGCACCGATCCAGCATGGCGTATCCAGGCTGGACGCGAAATCTGCCCGCATGCGAAAGCTACCGCGCCGCTCATGCCTGTGAAGCGGGTGAAGATTCAATGCCCGGACCAATTGGCGCACCGTTACGTGCGGCCATCACCGGGCCGACTCTGGCTTCCACATACTTTTTCAAGGCTGATTTCAACCCGAGTGCGAAAAACACTTCCGTCACGACGAATAGTGGTCCGATCGCGAGGCCGACGATGTCGTCGGTAAAGGCTGGCTTCAAGCCCTCATATTGGTGGCCGATAAACTGGATCATCCAGCCGAAAACAAACAATAATGCGGCCAGGCTCAGGATCACGGCAGTGTGGTCCAGCCGCGCGTTTAAATAAATCGCCACCAAGTAGCTGAAAAAAAGCAGTGCCAGCGCCACGGTGCCAAGTGTTACATCGAGAATGAGGTAAAAGACTGCGGCCGCGCCGATGGCAATGAGCGCGACATTGACACCCATGATCGTCCACGGCACCAGCGCCAGCACTACCGAAAAAACGATCATGGGCACGCCCATGAAATGAGTGGCGATATTGCGGCGGTCGCGATGGTAAGCCGCATACCGGGTAATTTGCTGTTCGAGGTTGCGCATGTCTGATCCCGAAGGGTAGGATAGTGTGAAGCATATTTTATCAGGCGAAGCGGTAAGCTGGTCGTACGCTTGCTCTCTCGCCGGCATTCAGGCGGAAACGCGCGGCCAGCGGAGATTGCGAATAATGAATTTAGCCACCAAGATAATGCAGCCCGGCTGGGGCAAACGGCAACAGCGATGGAAATGAAAAAAGTGAACGAAGCCAATCTGCGCGCCATCGGTTACGATGAGCAACGCCGTTTATTGGTGGTGGAGTTGTCTGTGGGGACTTATGAATATTCCAACGTTTCCCCGGAAATATGGCGTAGGTTTTCTACCGCATCGTCGATTGCCAGCTTCTTCCGCGATAACATCGAGGAGGATTTCAACAAGCGACGCGTCAAGTAGCAATCTTTATAACAAGCCGCGTGTACAGGGGGAGGAGAAAAATTCGCCGCTAAGCGCCGCGCAAGTGGTGTTGCAGGGGACGACCAGCCAGCATTGGACACGGATGCCGCCATTTAAAGCGGTGGCTGCAACAGCCTGCCGCGGTGCCTATAGCCTCTGCGGCGAGAGCGGCGAGTAAATCAATAATAGGTTAGTTCTCGCGCCTTCCCCCAGAACACCCGGTAAGCAAAAATCGTATAACCGATGATCGCGGGCAATACGATGACGGTACCGACCAGTACCACCAGCATCGATTCCGGCGCGGTGGCGGCATCCCAAATGGTTATGCCACCGCGCGGGTTGGTGACCAGATTCGGGAACAGGCTATAGGCCAGTCCCAGAAATGCCAATACGAAAATTCCTACCGTGCCGACGAAAGGCACCCAGCAGTAGCGATCAGCTTCGCGAGGCAATGTGCGCAGTACTCGCCAGACCAGAATAAAACAGACCGCAGTAAGGATTGGAATCGGACTCAGCCACAATAGGTTGGGCATCGTGAACCATTTGTCGAAAATGCTGCTGCTGACCAGTGGCGTCATCATGGACACGGCGGCAACGCCGAGCGCGGTGAGCCAAAGGCAATTGCGTGCCCAGATGATCGCGCGCTTTTGCAATGCGTCTTCCGTTTTCATGATGAGCCAGCCTGCACCGAGCAAGCAATAGCCTGCAGCGAGACAACCCGCAATCAAGACTGCAAAGCCGATGTTGATCCAGGTATTCACATAGCCGACGACATGCATGCCCAACATGTAACCTTGCGCCAAACTGGTGAGCAGAGAGCCAGCGAAAAAGGTGGTGTTCCAAGCGGGCTTGTGGTCGGTGTGAGCTTTCACCCGAAAATCAAATGCGACCCCGCGCAAAATCAGACCGCACAGCATCAGTGCCACCGGCAGGTACAGGGCGCCGAGGATGATGCCATGGGCCAGCGGAAACGCCACCAGCAGAATACCGATGCCCAGCACCAGCCAGGTTTCGTTAGCGTCCCAGAAAGGCCCGATCGATGAAATCATCACGTCCTTCTGCTCGTCGTTCGCCATGCGCAGTAGTACGCCGACTCCGAGGTCGTAGCCATCGAGCAGCACGTATGCGAGCATCGAGAAGCCCATCAGCCCCATGAAAATTACCGGCAGCCAGAATGCATTGTTCATGTCAGTCTGCTGCCGCAGTAGCCGTCGTCACAAACGGGCTCAATGCCGGTGGCGGTACTGCAGTTACCACGCTTGCCTTGCGCGCCATGTAGAACAGCGTCGAGACATATGCCGCACCCAGTACTAGATAGAGCATCAAATACATCGCCAGTGTGGTCGCCAGCATGCCTTCGCCAATATTGGTTGCAGCCGCCTGCGCGGTAGTGAGAACACCGTACACCAGATACGGCTGGCGACCAATTTCGGTGACGTACCATCCCGCCAAAGTGGCGACCCAGCCCGAGAACGTCATGCCAACCACCACCAGCATAAGCCAGCGTTTTAGCCCGCCGGTTTTTTTCAACTGCCACACCGATAGCCACGAGACCAGCAACATTAAACTGCCGACGGCGACCATAATGCGAAACGACCAGAACAGCGGCGCCACCGGGGGATGCTTGTCGACATATTCGTTGAGCCCTTTGATTTCGCCGTCGACATCGTGGGTAAGTATCAGGCTGGCCATTTTTGGTATGCCGATTTCGAGGTGATTGCGGCGCGAAATTTGATCAGGCCATGCGAACAACAGCAGCGGTGCGCCTCGCTCGGTTTGCCATAAACCCTCGATGGCGGCAATCTTAGCGGGTTGATATTTGAGGGTATTGAGTCCGTGCATATCCCCAACTAAAATCTGCAATGGGATCAGCACGGCCGCCAGCGTCAAGCCGGTCCTGAGCCCAACCATCACGTCAGCGCCACGATCATTCTTAAGCCAGCGATACGCAGAAATACCGGCGACCAGAAATGACACCGTCAATCCCGAGGCGAGCACCATATGCGTCAGACGATAAGGAAACGACGGATTGAAAATTACCTGGACCCAGCTCGTCACGTGCGCCCGACCGTCGATCATTTCAAACCCGGCGGGTGTTTGCATCCACGAATTCAACGCCAAAATCCAGAAAGCCGAGAGTGATGTGCCAATAGCCACCATCAGGGTCGCGAAGGTATGGACGCGGTTCGAAACGCGTTGATAGCCGAACAGCATGATGCCGAGAAAGCCCGCCTCGAGGAAAAATGCGGTGAGGATTTCATACGCCAGCAACGGGCCCGCGACGTTGCCCACGGTGGTCATGTAGCCGGGCCAGTTCGTGCCGAACTGAAACGACATCGTAATGCCGGTAACAACGCCAAGCGCGAAGGTCAATGCGAACACCTTTACCCAGAAACGATAGGCTTGCATCCATGCCTCAATGCCGGTCGCATTGAATCGCCGCTTAAAAAACAACAACACCCAGGCCAGGGAAATGCTGATGGTAGGAAACAGAATGTGGAAGGTAATATTCGCGCCGAATTGCATGCGCGCGAGGGTGAGTGCGTCCATGTTTGCTCCTGCTTGACTTAGTAGACCCTAACTATCCGCTGGACAAGCGCCGCAGATACATCCATACCGATAAAAATGCCCCCAGCCATCCCAGCAGCCCGGCGAACAGGATGACAGAGACGGATTGCTGCAAGGTCGGTGCCTGCAGCGAAAAATCGCTGCCATAGGAAGCCGTCAACGCGCGCACCTCGGCACTCGCCCACCAAATGAAGATCATCACGGCGAACACTGCCACCAGTCCCGCCAGCAGGCCTTGAAATATGCCGAAATAGAGAAACGGGCGGCGAATGAAACGGCGGGTGGCACCGATCAACTGGCTCACTTCAATTTCATCTTTTTGTGTCAGTATCTGCAGACGAATGGTATTGCCGGTAACGAACACCACGGCGGCAGCCAGTAGCATTCCGAGCAACAGGACAATGCGTTCGGCGAACGTTGCAAAGTGTTTCAGTTTTTGCGCCCATTCGAAATCCATGGTGGTGAGGTCGACCTTGGGCAGTGCGGCAATGGCCTTTTTTAACGCCGCAAGCGTTTCGGTGTCGCTCGTTTTAGGGCGAATTGAAAAAGCATGCGGCAGTGGATTGGTTTCCAGGCTCGCGAGCAATTCGGCAAGGTTCGCGACGCGCTTCATTTCACCCAGCGCTGTTTCGCGGGAAATAAAAGTCACACGCTCGACCTGGTCCAGCGATTTCAACTTGCGTTCAAGTTCCCTCGTTTCCGGCTCGCTCACATTCAACGCCAAATACACATTCACGTTTGGTTCAGTGTTGACGCGGCTGGCGGCAGCGGTTACGTTGGCGAAAGTGACATACAGGCCCAGTGGCAGCGTAATGGCAATGCCGATCACCAGCACCGACAGCAACGTGACCGTCGGCTGCGACAGTAAACGCCTGACGGCGCGGCCGCAGGCCTGGCAGTGAGAAATCAACCACGTTTTCATGCGGCGAGCTTTCCCGATGCGAGCGCAATGCGACGGCAGCGCAGACGCGCAAGTCCGACGTCGTCGTGGGTCGCCAGCAGCACGGTTACGCCCACGTCGTTAAACGATTTAAAGAGATCGATGATTTTTTCGCCATACGCTTGATCGAGATTGCCGGTGGGTTCGTCCGCGATCAGCGTTGCCGGGCGATTGACGATGGCGCGCGCAATGCAAAGCCGCTGCTGCTCGCCGCCGGACAAAGTGATGGGGTCCGCCTTTTCGCGGTTTAACAGGCCGACTTTATCCAGTGCCGCGCGAACGCGCCTGCCAGTTTCAAGGTGTGGCAATCCGGCAATCGATAATGGCAACGCGACATTTTCGAAAACGGTGCGGTCAAACAATAACTTGTGATCCTGAAACACCAGCCCGAGATTCCTGCGCATCACGGCCAGACCAGCCTGCTTCAATTGACTCACATTCTGGTTGTTCACCAGCACGCGGCCTTGGGACGCCAGCTCGATCCCTGCGGCCAGTCGCAGCAAGGTGGATTTACCCGCGCCTGAAGGGCCGGTCACCGCAATAATTTCACCTTTTTCAATGGCGAACGAGACGCCTTTTAACGCCTCGAAGCCGTTCGGATATCGTTTGACAGTATTGGAAAAAACAATCACGTAAACATGGGCCTTAGCGGAACAACGCGTTCACATATTCTTTTGCATTGAACGGGCGCAGATCGTCGATGCTCTCACCGACGCCGATGAATCGCACCGGGATCGGCGCTGCCGGTTTGCTGACGGCGAGTGCTGCAATCATGCCGCCCTTGGCCGTGCCGTCAAGTTTGGTGACGACCAGCCCCGTGAGTTGTAAAGCATCGTCGAATGCCTTTATCTGGCTCAGCGCATTCTGGCCGGTATTGGCATCGAGCACCAGCAACGATTCGTGCGGTGCGGTGGCGTCGGCCTTGGCAATCACGCGCTTCACCTTTTTGATTTCTTCCATCAAATGAAGCTGCGTCGGCAATCGTCCCGCCGTATCCGCGAGCAGAATATCGATTGAACGTGCCTTTGCAGACTGGATCGCGTCGAAAATAACTGCCGCAGCGTCACCGCCATCTTGCGCGACGACGGTCACGTTGTTGCGCTCGCCCCACGTCATCAATTGCTCGCGCGCGCCAGCTCGAAAGGTGTCGCCTGCGGCCAGCATCACACTTTTTCCCTGACTCTGAAAAAATTTCGCAAGCTTGCCAATGGTGGTGGTCTTCCCCGCGCCGTTTACGCCTGCGATCATGATGACAAATGGTTTTGCCGTTGTTGTATCGAGCGGTTGGTCGAGCGGCGAAATCAAATCGACCAGCAGGGTTTCAAATTCGGTTTGTAACGCCTGCGCGTCGGCGATGTTTTTATCCTTGGCGGCACGGCGCAGGCTCGCGATCAAACGGGCGGTGGCACCGATGCCGACGTCTGCTGCAATTAACGCGGTTTCCAATTCGTCAAACAATGCCTCGTCAACCACGGCGTGTGTGGAGAATAATGCCGACACATCGGTGTTGAGCACCGCGCGGGTCTTGGAAAGGCCGACTTTGAGCCGGGATAACCAACCACCTGCCTCCGGCGTGCTGACGGAAATCTCTGCAGGGCTAACTGCTGATTTTCTGGAACCGAAGATACTAAACAAGGGAAAAGCCTGCCAAAATTAACAAAGCGTTCGGAAATCATTTAGAGAAAAATTTCCATTGGAAGTTTCAACGTGCCCCAATATTTTAAGCCAAGCGCGCAACGCAAACCGGCGGTTGCAAAAGTGAAAAATCGCATTCGCATCATCGGCGGCGTCTGGCGCAGCCGGATACTTGAATTTGGCGATACTGGTGAACTTCGTCCAACCGCGAATCGGGTGCGCGAAACCTTGTTCAACTGGCTGGGTCAGACTCTGCACGGCAAACGCTGCCTGGATTTGTTTTCCGGCAGCGGCGCATTGGGCTTTGAGGCGGCATCGCGTGGTGCCGCCGCGGTGGTGATGCTGGAACTTCATCTCGCCGCGGTGGATGCGCTAAAAACCAACCAGCAACGGCTGGCCGCTACAGCGTGCCGCGTGATCGCGGTCGACGCGCTGAAATTTATGGACGCAAACGATGAAAAATTCGACGTGGTGTTTGTTGATCCGCCGTTTAGTTCGGGGCTGATGGCGACAGTGCTCGATAAATTGCCAGCCCATCTGCAAAGCGGTGCCGTGGTGTATACCGAGTGGGGCGATCCGATCGCTGAGGTGCTATCCAAGCTGACGGTTGCACGTTGGGAAATCACGAAACAGGGCCGCGCGGGTGCGGTACACTTCGCTTTATTGCGCATCCCGCCCGTTTAGCCGATCAGAGAATAAAACATGATCAGAGCAGTCTACCCCGGAACATTTGACCCTCTCACCAAGGGCCACGAAGATTTGGTGGGTCGCGCAGCGAAGTTATTCGGCCAGGTCATTGTCGCCGTCGCGCATAGTCAGGCGAAGCAGCCGTTCTTTTCCCTGGATGAGCGCATCAGGCTGGCGCAAGCCATACTGGCGCCGATTCCCAATGTGATTGTGATGGGTTTTTCGGGACTGCTTTCAGATTTCCTTAAAGTGCAGGACGCGAACGTGATCCTGCGTGGCCTACGTGCGGTGTCCGATTTCGAATACGAATTTCAAATGGCGGGAATGAACCGGAAATTAAATCCGGGCGTAGAGACCATGTTCCTGACGCCGTCTGACAAATACATGTTTCTTTCGGCCACCATCGTGCGCGAAATCGCGACGTTGGGAGGAGACGTGAGCGATTTCGTTCACCCGCTGACGGCCATGGCGCTGCAGGGCAAAGTCGGAAAGAAGTAGTGGCGTGGCCCTCAAGATTACCGATCAATGCATCAACTGCGACGTTTGCGAGCCCGAGTGCCCGAACGAGGCTATTTATCAGGGCATCGAGATTTACGAAATCGATCCGCACAAGTGTACTGAGTGCGTCGGCCATTTTGACCATCCACAATGTGTCGAAGTGTGCCCCGTGGATTGCATCCCGCTGGACCTGGAGCACGCGGAAACGAAGGACGAGCTTTACGCCAAGTTCGTACGGCTGGTAGAGCAGAAGTCTGCGTGATGGCTGCTGCCCAACGTTCTGAAGTTGTATAAAGCGTAAGGCAAAGCTAGCACTGGCGCGGCTTTGCGAGCACAAAAGGCTGTAGACGGCCGCCAGTGCTAGACTCTTATTGATTTATTCGCTTTCAGCTGCACTTTTCTCTGCGTAGCGATCCAGATGATCACGCGCTTCGGCCAGCGCGCCATGTTTTTTCTTTAGCGTATCCATCCGCGCCTGTAATTGGGCAATGCGCTCCGCCAAGTCCAGTTCCGCCGCCTTGATCTGCTCGATGCTGCCGATGCGCTGCTGGGCTTGATCGCGCAATTCATGCAGGGGCCGCTCGAGTGCCGAATAAAGTCCCCGCATCCAGGTCGCGCTTTCACGGCTGGCAATTTCAAATATTTGCATCACGCGGCTAACGATTGATTCTTCAAACTGCTCAGCGAGCGATCCGCCGCGCCGCACCAGCAAATTGCTGGTTTTGGTAAATTCAGTGTCGGATTTGGCGCGCGCTTTTTGCAATTCGGTATGAAAACGTTGGGTTGGAAATGGGTGCACTTCGTATTTACCGAGCGCAAAATCATCGCGCAACTTCTCACCAACGGTTTTGAACAAGTGGCGGACTTCTTCTATTTTCGTTTCGGCGTCTGCAATTTTATTGCCAACCAGGGTGAAATATTGCTTCACAGTATCAATCGTTTGGGCAGACAGCAAGCTACCGGCAATCGCTGTCTTGGCGCGATCCGCTTCAAAGCGGGCACTGTCCACATCAACAATGGCGGCTAATTCTTCGGCCAGCCTGGCGTGAATAGTTTTAGTACCCCTCACATTTTTTAGCGCCGTATCAAGTCGATCATGGCGCGCGCCGGCTTGTGACACCACCGAGACCATCAATTTTTCGTTTTTCACACGCAAGTTGCTCAGACGATCGAGGCCTTCTAACGTGTTAAAACGCTCACTGTCGAGCGCGGCCTGCGCCGCTTCCAGCGCATTCGACAAGGTTAATAGCACCGCTGTTGTCAAGCTCGCCTGGCGATTGCGCGGCAAGTTGGCCGCCAGATCCCGCTCCAGCTGGTAAAGCCGGCTCTTGATGGTTTGGTCATTGTCCTGGCCAAGCTTGCCCATTACTCCCTGCCGGGCCGAGAGAGCGATCACACGCATGGGATCAATTCGCAGCAAGTCGGCGGTATCGCGCACCCGCCGGTCGATTTCGCGCAGCAGCGCGCGGTTGGTGTCGAGCGGATCGGCGTGTTGCGCAACTTCCAGTGCGTCAATTTTATTCAACACGACCATGCGAACCTGCCCGGAGTCTGCGGTGGCTTGCTCCTGCGCACGCTCGCGGAAATTCTGTGCGCTGCCGAGATACTCCCGCCAGACCGCCAGATCAGTTTTGGCAACGCCTGCGGTAGCGTCCAGCACCATCACCAGTGCATCGGCATTTCGTACCCGTTCGCGCGTCAGTTCCGGTTCCAATGCCAGCGCGGCGAGACCCGGTGTGTCGATAACGACCAGGCCTGCATCGAGCAAGGGGTGCGGAAAATTGACGACTGCGTAGCGCCAGCGAGGCACGTCGACCAGAGCGGAGTCGCCGTCATTTACCGCCACCGCGACACCCTCGCCATGCAGCCCCCACGCGACCGCGTCGGTCAGGGAAATTCGCTTGGTTTCAGATAGCGCCGAAAGTGCGCGGGTGGTGGAATCGGCGTTATCGGCGTCAAAAAAAACGGTGCGCCACTGGCTCTCGTCGTCGAGTAATTCAGC
>JAYVKG010000220.1:0-1637 GCA_043768625.1 Betaproteobacteria bacterium | reverse complement strand
GCGTGCCATTGAAAAGACTGGTTTACTCACCGAGCTTCGTGCCCGCGAATTTTACGAAAAGCCTACAGCCGAGCGCAAACGCAAACACGCTGCCGCCGTTAAGCGCCGCTTCAAGCGCCTGCGCAGCCAAATGCTGCCGCCGAAACTTTACTAAATTTAAAGCCGGTTAAAATTTGTTGAGGCAGGTGACACAGGTCGCCTGCCTTTTTTATTTGTGGAGATGAACATGACACTACGTGAAAAAATCAACCAGGACATGAAGGCGGCGATGAAGGCGCGGGAGCCCGAAAGGCTCGGCGCGATTCGTCTGTTGACCGCGGCGCTTAAACAGAAGGAAGTCGACGAGCGCATCGAGCTCACCGACGACCTTGTATTGGCAATCATTGAAAAAATGCTCAAGCAGCGTAGAGACTCGATCACGCAATTTACCGCCGGCAATCGCCTCGATCTGGTGGTGAAAGAAGAATTCGAAGTCGGCGTATTGTCGGCGTATATGCCGAAACAATTGAGCGACAGTGAAGTGATGGCGATTCTTGACAGCGTCATTGCCGGGACCGGTGCTGGTTCTGCGAAAGACATGGGCAAGGTAATGAATGCGCTGCGGCCAAGAGTGGCAGGTCGCACCGATATGGGGAAATTATCAGCACTGGTAAAGGCGCGCCTGGGTTAAAGCGTGCTGTGGCGCGGGCAAATACCAACGCTTGCTGAACGGGCCTTGGTTTTCCGCGAGCCTATAATTCTTGAATGATCCCGCCAGATTTCATCCAGCAGTTACTCGCGCGTGTCGACATCGTCGATATCATCGACAAACACGTCAAGCTGAAGAAAGCCGGACAGAATTACTCGGCTTGTTGTCCTTTTCATAACGAAAAATCCCCGTCATTTTCAGTCTCCCCCAGCAAGCAGTTTTATCATTGCTTTGGCTGTGGTGTGCATGGCACGGCCATTTCGTTTTTGATGGAATACAACGGCATGGGATTTCGCGATGCCGTGAAAGAACTGGCCGAAGGCGTCGGCATGACGCTGCCGGTCGAAGCGAATCGCGAGGAGGCAATCGAGCGGGCGCATGAGGCCGCGTCACTAGGCGAATTCATGACGGCTGCGATGCATTTTTATCGTCGCGAATTAAAAAAAGCGCCCAATGCGATCGCGTATTTCAAGAGTCGCGGGCTTACCGGCGAGATCGCTGCGAAGTTTGGCCTCGGCTATGCGCCGGATGACTGGCAGGGATTAAAGGCGGCAGTCGACGATTACACGGTATCGGCGCTGGCCGAATGTGGACTGGTGATTGACAACGAGGAGGGGAAGCGCTACGACCGGTTCCGTGATCGCGTCATGTTTCCGATCCTCGATCAGCGGGGCAACGTTATTGGCTTCGGCGGCCGGGTGATCGGCGCGGGCGAGCCCAAATACCTGAATTCGCCAGAGACGCCGCTATTTGAAAAGGGCCGCGAACTGTACGGGCTATTTCATGCGCGGCGGGCAATTCGCGATACACAAACTGCCATCGTGGTCGAGGGCTACATGGACGTGGTCGCGCTGGCGCAAAGCGGCGTCGAAAATGTGGTGGCCACGCTAGGCACGGCGACCACGCCGGTACACGTGCAAAAACTGCTGCGCATGGCCGACAACCTGGT
>JAYVKG010000219.1:0-7862 GCA_043768625.1 Betaproteobacteria bacterium | reverse complement strand
CTGACCGTTTTCCAGCCAGCAAATGTGCCTTGATGGCGCCTTGGCGCGCTGCCTGTCTTCAACCGCTGACCGGCCCTCGCGGCGAGGTGTAGCATATTTGATTTGCGACGGGCGACCGCAGTGCGGCCAGTGCATTGAAAAAACTGTTCGGTGAGGGGATGAGGTAGCCCACGATCAGGCAGAGAACCGATGATGCCAGGCAGCCGTTTACAGTGCACAGCGGTTGGTGCTTGTTCCTTGCTCATGCATCGGCTTACCTGACCCGCGGTTGACCTGCGGTGGCAACCCGCCGGTCGCAAGGTGGCAACCCGCCGGTCGCAGTGTCTTAGCCATTTCAGCCGCCATGTACGAAAAAATTGCCGCGACCTGACGCAACGATTCTCTTTTTACAGGAGCCTGCACCACGTGTTGAAAGATGAAAAAGATGCCCGCCTTGGGCAAGAAATACAGTTTCTCGGCCGTTTGCTTGGCGACGTTATCCACCGCGCCAGTGGCGAATCAATCTACAACCGGATAGAGCATATTCGGCAGCTGGCGGTTGCACTGCGGCGCGATGTCGACGCGGAATCCATGGTTGCGCTCGAGTCTGAACTCGATCAGGAACTCGGCGGGCTCAATATCGACCAGACATTGAGTGTGGTGCGGGCATTCAGCCACTTCTCGCTGCTCGCCAATATTGCTGAAGACCGTCACCAGAATCGCCGTCGCCGCGCCCATCGCATGGCAGCTTCGTCCCCGCAAACGGGTAGCCTGCGACATGCACTCGATACCTTGGCAGCCCGCCATATTTCGACTGGCCAAATTCAATCGTGGTTGTGCGGGGCGCTGGTGAGCCCGGTGCTGACCGCACATCCGACCGAGGTGCAGCGCAAAACAGTGCTCGATTGCGAGCGGGATATCGCACGGCTGATGACGCAGCTGGAACGCGCGGATTTGTTGCCTGAAGAACGCGCGGAAGCAGAAGACAGTCTGAAACGTTCGATCCTGCAGCTATGGCAAACAGCGATGCTGCGACTGTCTCGCTTGCGCGTGATCGACGAAATTGAAAACGGGTTGAGCTTTTATCGCTACACGTTTTTGTCTGAACTGCCCAAAATTTATTGCGATATGGAGTGCGCGATCAATGTCCGCGCGGTTGCGGAACGCGCAAGCGGCGAGATAAAGCGAGTCCCGACATTTTTCCGGATGGGTTCATGGATTGGCGGCGATCGGGACGGTAATCCGTTTGTCACCGCCGAGTCACTCGAAGTCGCCATGCGGCGGCAATGCACCGTCGCGCTCGAACACTACCTGTTTGAAGTGCATCACCTGGGTGCAGAGCTGTCGATGTCGAGCCGCCTCGTCAAACCGACGCCGGCGTTGATGGCGCTGGCAGACCATTCAGGCGATGCTTCCGCTCATCGCCAGGACGAGCCATATCGGCAGGCGCTGGTGGGGGTCTATGCGCGGCTTGCGGCGACCATGCTGTCACTTGGGGGTAGTTCCTCAATTCGCCGTCCTGAAGTGGCGCTGGAAGCGTATGCAAGCCCGCAGCAATTTCGCGCGGACCTCGATACGGTCGCAACATCGCTTGCCACTCACGCAAGCGCGGCACTCGCGGCCGGCCGGCTGGCGCAGCTGCGTTATGCAGTCGATATTTTTGGTTTTCACCTGGCCTCAATCGACCTGCGGCAGAATGCCGACGTGCACGAAGTGGTGGTGGCGGAATTGCTGGCGAAAGCGGCGGTTTGTCCGAACTATTTGGCACTAGACGAAGCGGCGCGCACTTCGTTGTTGCTGCGAGAGCTGGCCAATCCGCGGCCATTGCGGATTGACGGCGAGGAATACAGCGAAGTCGCGATCGGCGAACTGAATGTTTTCCATGCCGCCGCCGGCATCAACGGGCGCTTCGGCAACAACGCCGTGCCGAACGCGATCATTTCCAAAGCCCAGTCGGTAAGTGATCTGCTGGAAGTTGGATTGCTGCTGAAAGAAACCGGCTCACTGACCACGCGAAACAACGCTCCGCAGTTGAAAATTTCGATTGTCCCCCTGTTTGAAACCATCACCGACCTGCAAGCCGCCGCGTGCATCATGCGAGCCGCCTTTGCGCTTCCACAATATATGGCCTGGCTGGCCAGCCGCGATGGCTTGCAGGAAATCATGCTGGGCTATTCCGACAGCAACAAAGACGGCGGTTATCTAACTGCCAACTGGGAACTTTATTGTGCTCAAAAAAAGCTGGTCGATCTGGCGGCTGAAACCAATGTCAGGCTTCGCATGTTCCATGGCCGCGGCGGCACGGTCGGGCGTGGCGGCGGGCCCACCTTTGAGGCCATCCTTGCGCAACCGGATGGATGTTCCGCCCCGGGCCTCAGAATTACCGAGCAAGGCGAAGTAATCGCGGCGAAGTACTCGGACGCGGAACTCGGGCGGAGAAACTTCGAGACGTTGATTTCGGCAGCCATGTTGTCCAATTTTCCGGCCACTGCACGGCGCGATCAACCGCAGTGGTGGCTGGTAATGCACCAACTATCGTCGAGCGCCTGCGCGACTTACCGCAAACTGGTGTATGAAACGCCCGGTTTTGTCGATTTTTTTCGCAGCGCAACGCCCATCAGTGAAATCGCCGGCCTCAATATCGGCAGTCGGCCCGCGTCGCGCAAAGCTTCCCAGTCGATTGCCGATCTGCGGGCGATTCCGTGGGTGTTTAGCTGGAGCCAGTGCCGCCTGTCCATTCCCGGCTGGTACGGATTCGGCAGCGCGGCGCAGCAGTGGCTGGACAACGCACCAGGTGGTCGCGCGACCGCGCTTGCCGGCTTACGTGAAATGTACGCAGACTGGCCATTTTTTAGAACGGTACTCGCCAACATGGACATGGTGCTCGCCAAGACCGATCTCGCGATTGCAATGCGTTATGCCGAACTGGTGCCGGATCGCGAATTGGCTGCACGGATATTCTCGATCATCAAATGCGAGTGGCAGCAGTCGGTAGATGTACTTCGTGAAATTACCGGTGCCACCACGTTCCTGGAAGACAATCCGGCGCTTGCCCGCAGCATCCGCAATCGCTTTCCGTATCTCGATCCCTTAAACCATTTGCAGATAGATTTGCTGCGGCGCTATCGGGCGGGGCAAACGGATGAGCGAACCAAACGGGCGATTCACCTCACCATCAACGGCCTGGCAGCGGGGTTGCGAAACAGTGGATGAGCGTGGACACAAAACAAGCCCTGCGGCTGGTTTTGTGCCTGGCGAATCCGAGCCGCATGCAGGCGGCGAGGTGGATGCGTGCAGCCATATAAATTTCTCCAGATCGCCATTGCGCGGACCGTGTAGGCGGAAAGTGCCTGAAACACCGCACCAGTACTAGACCTTCAGCAATGGTTTCGCCGGCACCGGACATCGCTATTCATGCCAGGAATGGCCATTGCGCTCGGTCAGCGCGATGGCCGCACTTGGCCCCCAGCTACCGGCTGGGTACGGTTTGACTTGCTGCCCGGTACTGCGCCAGCCGTCGATGATGCCGTCGATCCATTGCCAGGCAGCCTCTACTTCATCGCGGCGCACGAACAGCGCTGAATTGTTTTTTAGTACATCGAGCAGCATGCGTTCGTAGGCAATACGACGACGGGTCTGGCCGAACGCATCGTTTACCGACAAATTCAATGGTACCTGCGCGAGGGTCACGTCGTTCATGCCGGGCTTTTTGTGCATCAGGGTCAAGGTGATCATTTCTTCGGGTTGCAGCTTGATCAGCAGCGTGTTGGGCGCAAGTGTTGCGCCGATCCCTGCGAAGATATTGTACGGCGCGGGTTTGAACTGGATCATGATCTCACTGGAGCGCTTTTGCAGGCGCTTGCCGGAGCGAAGATAAAACGGCACGCCCGCCCATCGCCAGTTGTCCACTTCTACCCGAAGCGCGACGAAAGTCTCCGTATCGCTTGACGCTTTTGCGCCGGTTTCGTCCAGATAACCCACCGCCGCCTTGTCGCCACTATATCCCGCGCCATATTGGCCCCGCACGGTGTGGGTCGCAACTTCGGCGGCGGTGATGGGCCGCAGCGACCATAGCACTTTGACTTTTTCATTGCGTACCGCTGAAGGGGTAAAACTGGCCGGCGGCTCCATCGCAACCAGGCAAAGTAATTGCAGCATATGGCTTTGCACCATGTCGCGCAGCGCACCAGTCGCGTCGTAGAACGGCCAGCGCCCGTCGACGCCGACTGTCTCAGCAACCGTAATTTGCACCTGTTCGATGGCGTTGGCGTTCCACAACGGTTCGAAGATCGAATTGGCGAATCGCAGTGCCAGCAGATTTTGTACCGACTCTTTGCCAAGGTAATGATCGATGCGAAATACCTGGTTTTCTTCAAAGGCGGCGCCGATCGCCTCGTTGACGTTGCGCGCCGTTTCGGTGTCGGTGCCGATAGGCTTTTCGATGGTGATGCGGGAGAGCTGATCGACCAGCCCGCCATCGCGCAGCGCCAGGCAGATCGGGCCGAACAATTGCGGCCCGGTGGCGAGGTAATACATCACCCCGCCTGCGCCCGGCAAAAGCAATTGCTTGATCGGCTCAAGGCCGCCGACCGCCATAATATTTATCGTGACATAGCGAATGCGTTTGGCGAAAGTCGCGAAGAATGTTTCGTCGAAAAGTTTTGCGTTGGCGGATGTCAGGATTGACTCTTTGACCCTGGCGATGAAAGCATCATCCGTAACTACCGAGGTCGCAGCACCGATCAACTGAAACGTTTTCGGCAGCAGCCCATCCTTGTCAAGCGCGTAAAGCGAGGGCCACAGCATGCGCCTGGCGAGGTCACCGGTGGCACCAAACAGCACCATGGCGCGGCACTCGGGGGAGCTTGTTTTTGAATTCATGACGGGGTCCGATTCAGTCAGTTGGCAGAGGAGAGACGCGCCGCGGCCGCCGCCCTTGTTTGAATTTCGCGCCAGTTTTTACTGGCGATCAACCCAGGCGGTGACAGCCACGAACCGCCGACACAGGCGACGTTCGGCAGCGCCAGAAAACCTGCTGCAGATGCCGCATCAATGCCGCCAGTCGGGCAGAACATCACTTGCGGGAACGGTCCGCCGAGGGCCCGCAGCATCGCGATGCCCCCTGCCTGCTGCGCCGGAAAAAGTTTCATCGCGCTGAAACCAGCGTCAAGCGCGCGCATTACGTCAGAGGGCGTCATGGATCCCGGAAGAAACGGAAAGCCTGACGTGGCCGCGTGCGCCAGAAGTGCGGGGGTGGTACCGGGGCTCACGCCGAACATCGCCCCCGCATCGCGCGCCGCATTCATCTGGGCAACACTGGTGATCGTGCCGACACCGACAATCGCCGTTGGAACCGCCTCGCGAATGGCGCGCACACAGTCGAGCGCAGCCGAAGTACGCATAGTGACTTCGAGCACGCGAATGCCGCCGCTGACCAGTGCCTCGGCCAGCGGCACGGCGTCCTCAAGCTGGTCCAGCACAATTACCGGCATCACCGGGCTCAAAGCGAGAAACTCATGCATGCGTTTCATGCCTGTACTCCTGTGAACGCAGGTTGCAGCGGCGCGATGGCGACAAACTCCAGCGGTGTTCCAAACGTACCCGCGCCTTGTTCCGCCGTGAGAGCCACCGCACGCGCCGTCTGAAATAATTCACGGCCCATGCCGAATTGGTTGCGGGTGAGATCGGCGGTCGAAGGCGTTCGCCGGCTCCATTCTTCCGGCGCGACCAGCGCCTCGAGCGAGCCCGCATCCGCGTCAAGGCGAATGATGTCGCCGGTCCGCACTTTGGCCAATGGCCCACCGGCGAGGCACTCAGGCGATACATGAATCGCCGCGGGCACCTTGCCCGATGCGCCCGACATTCTGCCGTCAGTAATCAACGCAACCTGAAAACCGGCATCCTGTAACGATCCCAGCGCAGGCGTGAGTTTGTGTAACTCGGGCATACCGTTGGCGCGTGGCCCCTGAAAACAGACCACCGCCACAAAATCGCGTTGCAGTTCGCCGCGCTTGAATGCGGCCAGCACCTCGTCCTGATCGTTAAACACGATTGCAGGTGCTTCCACCAGCCTGTGCGCGGCGCTGACGGCGGATACCTTGATCACTGAGCGGCCGAGATTGCCGCGCAACACCCGCAAGCCGCCGTCAGCGCTGAAGGGCGAGGCAACGGATCGCAGGACGCCAAGGTCGGTGCTGATTTCCGGTGCAGCACGCCATTGAAGCCGGTCGCCGGCGAGCATCGGTTCTTCGGTAAAGTGCACGAGTGAGAAACCGGCGACCGTCAATACATCTTCATGCAGCAATCCTGCAGATAGCAATTGCCGGATCAGCAAGCCCGCGCCGCCGGCCGCCTGAAAATGATTGATGTCGGCGCTGCCATTCGGATAGATGCGCGCAAGCAGTGGCACCACTGCCGAGAGTGCATCGAAATCGTCCCAGTTAATAATAATGCCCGCCGCGCGCGCGATCGCCACTAGATGAATGGTGTGATTGGTCGAGCCGCCAGTAGCCAGCAAGCCGACGATGGCATTGATGATGGCGCGTTCATCAACCACCTTGCCAATCGGCGTGTACTCGCTGCCCAGGCCGGTGATGGCGGCTACCCGGCGCGCGGCCGCCGCCGTCAGGGCATCACGCAATGGTGTGTTGGGGGTGATGAATGCGGCACCAGGCAAATGCAGACCCATGATTTCCATCAGCAACTGGTTACTGTTGGCCGTGCCATAGAAAGTGCAGGTGCCGGCACCATGATAGGCGCGGCTTTCGGCTTCGAGCAACGCCGCGCGGTCAATTTTGCCCTCGGCAAATTGCTGGCGAATACTGGCTTTTTCATCGTTGGAAAGGCCGCTGGTCATCGGCCCTGCCGGAACAAAAATTGTCGGCAGATGGCCAAACTGCAGCGCCCCGATCAACATCCCCGGCACGATTTTATCGCACACGCCCAGACAAAGGACCGCGTCGAACATGGCGTGCGAAAGCGCGATCGCCGTCGCCTGGGCAATGATGTCGCGCGAGAAGAGGGATAATTCCATGCCCGGCTGCCCCTGAGTGACGCCGTCGCACATCGCGGGCACGCCGCCGGCAAACTGCGCCGTTGCACCGACCTCTCTGGCGGCGCGTTTGATGATCTGCGGGAATTGCGCCAGTGGCTGATGCGCGGACAGCATGTCGTTGTACGCCGAGACGATGCCAATATTGGGCGCGCGGATTTCACGCAACCGCAATTTGTCGGATGGCGATTCCGCTGCGAACGCATGGGCCAGATTGGTACATGAAATGCGCCCGCGTGAAGTACCGGCCGCGCGCGCCAGTTCGACGCGGCGCAGATAAGCCGCCCGGGTGGACTCACTCCTGCGTTTTACGCTGGTGGTTATATCGGCGATGGTTCGGTGAAGCGCCATGGCGATTCCTTCTGTTGGTATGCAAAATACCGGCAAATTGTAGAAAATCTACTTAACATATTCAATCCCGCGCGGTGACCCGGCATGATGCCATCAGCGTCGTTGCCCAGCATAAATCAGCTTATGACGGTTTTTTTGGCGGGCCAAGCTTCACGGTAATGTTGACAAACTACGGATTGCGGCGACGAAACGAACAATGGAAACATGTGACAGAAAATGGTGGGCAGATCGTAAAGTGGCGGTTAGCGATGGGTCGTCCGCCACCGTTGCGCCGGCATTAAAATGTCGGCGGCGAAACCACCAGCCAGGCGCAAGGCATCCGTCACCGCCGGCACAAATATGCGTCCGGCCAAACTGCTGGAGCGTATCGAGAGCCTGCTGGACGGGATGCGGCCTTCCGAACAAGCGGTCGGTCGGTTTGTTTTGCGCCACCCCAATCTGGTCATCAGTCTTTCCTTCCCCGAAATTGCCGCCAAAACGG
>JAYVKG010000218.1:0-3952 GCA_043768625.1 Betaproteobacteria bacterium | reverse complement strand
CGTCAGGACATCAGCCGGCTTATTATTTTCTATCAGCTTGGAAATGTGCCGGTAGATGCGGCGATGATCGTCGCGATAAAAATCTTCATCGCCGACGATGTCGCCGATCCGGTCCCACGCTTCGTTATTCAACAATAAACCGCCGAGTACCGACTGCTCCGCCTCGATCGAATGGGGAGGCAGTTTCAGCGCAGAGATTTGCGCGTCACCGGCATCCTGCGAATACAGCGGTACGACGGAGGGATTTGCAGCCATTAGGCGTGGTTCTTTGTATTCTTGAAGGGAAAAGTGGATCAGGGATTCTGTCACTGCACCCATGCTACCGCAACGGATAAAGCGGTGTGATTGACGCGCAAATCGCGTGTATAAGCTGTGGATAAAAAAACCGCCGGCGCTTTCGAGCCGGCGGTCTTTTTCTTATTTGATACACCTGCCGCGTCAACGCATCTTCTTGTAGACGCCTGCAGCTTTGCGCACACTTCTTAAGTATGGTCGCCCAGTACCGACACGGTAATGTGCGCCTTGACGTCGGTGTGCAGGCTCAAGGTGATAGGGAAATCGCCGATGGTCTTTAGCGGACCGTTTGGCATGACGACTTCGCCTTTTTTCATCTCAAAGCCCTGCTTGGTCAGTGCTTCCGCGATATCGCTGTTAGTAACGGAGCCGAATAATCGGCCATCTACACCGGCTTTTTGCGTGACCTGCACCATGTAACCTTCGAGCTTCGCTGCGCGTGCCTCTGCCGCCGAATGAATCTCGGTGGCCTTTGCTTCGAGGTCGGCGCGCTTGCCTTCAAATTCTTTCTTGGCGGCTTCGGTTGCGCGTTTGGCTTTACCTTCAGGAATCAGGTAATTGCGCGCATAGCCGTTTTTCACGGACACGACGTCGCCAAGTGCGCCTAAATTAACTACTTTTTCCATCAAAATAATTTGCATGATTTTCTCCTGGCCTTAATCTTAGTGGAGGTCGGTGTAGTGAAGCAAAGCCAAGAAACGTGCACGCTTGATCGCGACATCCAGCTGGCGCTGGTACCGTGCCTTGGTACCGGTAATGCGGGCCGGAATAATCTTGCCGTTTTCGTTGACGAATTCTTTAAGGACGCCGATGTCTTTATAGTCAATCTCGACGACTTTTTCTGCCGTGAAGCGGCAGAATTTCTTGCGGCGGAAAAGACCGCGATTGGGATTACGGGTGTCTTTCTTGTTCTTGTCGAACTTTTTACCGCGGGGTGATGGACGGGGCATGATTACCTCTGGCTAAATTTGAATTGGGTTATGTGCAATATGGGCATCGGACTGAAACGATTTTTGCGGCTCAAAAAGCCCTTGATCGAAATATTGTCGCCTTCTTTAACGCTGTTCATGGTTGTCGCCAATTCACCAAACGCAACCGCGTTCAATTCGACTTCGACCGTAACCAACGTGTTAGCTTCGCGTTGGGTCGATTCGTGAATCAGTGACAATTGCAGCGTTGCGACGCCGCCCGGTGTGGTCCTGAGCGCATCGCGTGTGGCGACCTTTCCATCAAGTACTGTCTGGTTGCTGACCAACTAAATTCGTTTCAGACGTTGCTGCTGAAGTCTCGACGGGCCCTATGCAGCGGCCGGGGCGGGAACATCTTTCACCGCTTCCTTGGCAGCATCGCGCGCGCTGTCCCGATTGTCCCGCGGCGCCTCTTTAACGCCATCCCTCGGGTCTACCGATCTGGATTTTTCTTCCTTCATCATCGGCGACGGCGCAGTTTCGGCCGCGCGTTTTACCACCGTGAGGTGGCGCAGAACGGCATCGTTGAATTTGAACGCGTGTTCAAGTTCGTCGAGCGTCGCCTGGCTGATCTCAATGTTCAGCAGCACGTAATGCGCTTTGAACAACTTTTGGATTGGATAGGTCAACTGGCGGCGACCCCAGTCTTCGATTCGGTGCACTTTGCCACCGCCTTGGGCGATAGTCGCCTTGTACCGGTCAATCATGGCGGGCACTTGCTCGCTTTGATCGGGATGCACAATAAAAACAATTTCATAATGGCGCATTAAATTCTCCTTGTGGATTAAGGCTTTACGCCGATTAATTGACGTAAAATCTTGGATTGAGCCTCCCGCCATGCGCACGGCGGTGAAGCAAGGGGTGTCGAATTGCAGTTACAGTTTCTTGCCAGAGACTGGTAAGTAGTCAGGCAAGCCCGCGATTATGCTGGAAAAACCTAACAAAATCAAACGCTTTTTGCAGACTGGCGCCACTGTTTGCTCGACTGGCAGACTCCATTATCGGCAAAAAGTAGCGCCCGCCGATGCATTGGGACGGGCTCTACATTACCGTTCACGCACCTACTTGGTCGCGCCCGCTTTGGCGGCCTTCGCAAAATCCCCCGCTTTGATGATGGTGATTTTGGCAGGATCGATGAATGTCCGGAAAGCCGCATTCACTTCGTCGAGACTGGCGGCGCGATATTTAGCGTCCAACTCGGCCGCTTCCGCGAAGGTGCGGTCGCGATGCAGTTGCGCCACCCAGAAATTTGCGAGATACGCGTCCTGTGCGCGATTTTGCTGGCGGCTGGTCAGCAAGCCCGATTTGGCATTGGCTAATTCTTCGGCCGTAAAGCCATCTTTGCGTGCCAGTTGCAACTCCTCTCGGAAAATCGATTCCAGCTTCGCCATATTTGACGGTGCGGCGGTAGCAGATGCACTGAATGCGCCGCGTTTATCAACGTCGGATACCGCAAGAGAAGTGTTTACCCCGTAACTCAGGCCTTCCTTGCCGCGGATGCGCTTAGCCAAACGTGCATTGAGTCCTGCGCCACCACCGAACATGTAGTTGGCTAGCGACAGTGCCGGATACGCGGGGTCGTCGTCGCGCATCTCGATCAACATTTGCGCATTGAACACGGCGTTGTCCTTGTCCGGCGTTTCAATGGCTTTGTTGATGCCGCTAATTTCACGAAACGGATTCTCGATTCGCTTATACGGAAGCGCACTTTTCCAGTCGCCAAACTGTTTTTCGATCACCGGCTTGATTGCTGCTTCATCAAAGTCACCGACGACGGCAATCTCCGCCACCGAAAAACCGCTGAAATCGCGATGGGCCTGCCTTAATTGATCCAATGTTACGGCGTTGATCTCCTTGATACTTTCCGCCCGGCTCGCGAAATGGCGCGGATCACCGCTCGGATAGATGTCAAAATGTATCCCCATTGCCTCCCCCGCCAAAGCACCGGGCTCGCCCGCACTGGCTTCTAATCCGGTCAGTGCCTGTTTGCGAAGTTGCTCAAATTCGCTTTCCGGGAAAGTCGGTTCTTTCATCACATGGGCAACCAGTTCAAGGGCTTTGGCGAGATTCTCGCGTTTGACGCGGATGCCTGCACCGCTCAGCCCGGCACCACCCTGAATGCCAAGCTTGTTGTATTCGTCCGCCAATTGCGCGCGGGTAAATTGGCTGGTACCGCGGCTCACCATTGCCGACGCAAACTGCGTCGCCATGCTGCGCCCGAAACGTGACTGCAAATCGCCGTTGTGGGAAACCAATGCCACGCTCACGTATTCGCCGCGGGTCTTTTTCGTCAACAACGCCACCTTGGTGCCATTGGCCAAGGTGTAGCGCTTGGTACGCGCGTCAATGTTTGCCGGATCCGGGTCAAAAGACTCGCCCGCAGTCATGGTCTGGGCTGCGGTGAAATCTTTGAGCAACACCGCAGCGGTCGGGGCAACAGGAATTTCTGCACGCGACGGATCCTTGGAAGGCTGAAATAAACCGACCGTGCGGTTGTCGCGTTTAAAGTAAAGCTTTGCCACACGCACCACATCTTCGGCGGTAACTTTGGTAAGCCTGTCACGAAAATAAAAAAACAAGCGCCAATCGCCTGCCGCAATTACTTCACTCATACCGACTCCCAGCGCTTCCGGTGAGCTCAAGGTCTGCTCAAAACCGTTCAGCAGCAAGATGCGCACGCGATCCATTTC
>JAYVKG010000217.1:0-3156 GCA_043768625.1 Betaproteobacteria bacterium | reverse complement strand
TGGGTGTAGTTGTAAGGTGCGACGTAGCGACGCGAGCGCTTGCCTGGATTACCCTCTGGCGTAATGGTTTCTTCACCGTCGCTGCCGAGAATATCAGCGCCACTGTCGGCCAACTCGCCGAGCGAGCCTTTCTCGAGCGGCTGCACATAAATGCCAATGCCTTCCAGCTTTGAGCCCATCCCTTTACGCTCGGAAAATTGGAATTTAGGTGTGACCACGATGATGGTGTCCCAATCCATGCGCTGCGGCATATTCTCAAGCGTTGCAAGCAATTTTTTCATCGCCACTTTTTCGCGATCAATCGGCAGCACACCTTCCATTTCAAGCGTTTTCAGGGTGGCGAGGATCCGCGTGCTGCCGGGGTCGCGCTGCTCGATGGCACGATCAAGGCCTTTGAGTATCGACGCATTGAGACCATTGTTGGGCACCTTCATTATGTCGCGGCGGTAGTTGTCGAGAATGTTGGACCCCACCGATTGTTTCAGGGTGACGATGGTGAACTGGTCGCCCACGGCAGAGATGAGCGCATAGACTTTCGGTTTTGGCGTGACCGCCGGCTGCGCTTGTGCCAACGTGCACGCTGCCAGGCTCAATACGCCCAGAAGTATCTGCAGAGATTTGTTCATTTGGCTGATCCCTTCAATGCAAAAAATACGTTCAACTTGTTAAAGCCATTACGTTCAACGGCGTGACCGATTCGCCACGCATATTGGTAATTAGCAAACTTAAGGTTTGCGCATTATGCCCAGCGCAAATGACAAACGCGATAGGCTTGCGACCAAATGCAGGAATGCGGGCGCGAGTCGCCATTATTGAAGACCGTTACAGGCGGCAAGACGGCATCGAACCAGTGATTTCGTCGAGGGAACAGTTGTTCGCGAACGACTGAACGACACATTGACGCAAACCTGCGAACCGTAGCAGCATTAAAAATGCGTGTGTTTTTGTTTACCTTCACTGCAGCCAGGAGCTGACCGAAGCGTTGATGCCGATGCCACCGACGATTAGCCAAAAGAACAACACCGCCGCAAGCATCAGCGGTTTGATGCCGGCTTGACGGATCGCGGATATATGCGTGGAAAGGCCGAGGGCTACCATCGCCATGGCCAAAAATAGGTTGTCGAGTGCAATTGCGGCCGCAACGGTGGCAACCGGCAATATCGACGAGGAATTGACTGCCGCCACGGCGACAAAGCCCAGCACAAACCATGGGATGGCAATACGGCCCATCTGCGTTTTTCTATTTGTTAGCGGGCCATCTTGGGCCGCCCGCAATGAGGAGCTTGAAAGCGTCGCCGACAGTAGAATCAGGAACGGCGCCAGCATCATGACCCGGACCATCTTTGCAATAACGGCCGTGTTGGCCGCTGCGTCGCTAATGGCATGCCCCGCCGCAACCACCTGCGCCACTTCATGCACAGTGGAACCGGTAAAAATGCCGTAGGCGGACTCGGAGACCGGCAGCAAATGCCACTGTGCGTTCAAGTGGTAAAGGGCGGGGTAGAGAAAAGTTGCGAGCGTGCCAAACACCACCACCGTGGACACTGCCACCGTTACCTGTTCCGCGCGACCGCCCACCACCGGCTCTGCCGCCATGATTGCGGCGGCGCCACAGATGGAGCTGCCGGCACCAATGAGTAGCGCGGTGTTGCGATCCAACTTGAATATCCTTGTGCCCAGAAACCAGGCCAGTGCAAAGGTGCTGGAGAGCACAATGGCATCAATGACTACGCCCTGAAATCCGACCAGCCCGATATCCTGAAAGGTCAGCCGCAGGCCATACAAAATGATGCCGAGACGCAGCAGCGTCTGTTTGGCGAAGGCCACACCTGGCGCGCACACCGCGGCGACGCGGGGGTAAATGGTATTTCCCAGCAGCATGCCGAGCACAATCGCCAACGTCAGCGCGCTGATGCCGCTGGCTTGCAGCGCAGGCAGCTTGGCTAATGCGAGCGCAACGGCTGCGACCACCAATGTCAATAACAGACCTTTCCAACCGCCTGCAGCGCGGCTCCACAAATGCATGAACGCGGCTTTGGGGACGTTCGCGGAATCTGCGGGGGCAACGCGGACCGGCTCGGCAATGTCAGCGTTCATGATTTTTCTTTAGCTGCCATGGAGCGAACTTTACCCGGCAGGTTATAACTTGTAAAACCAATTATTTTATTATAATCTACCTATTTTATAGATAACTTGTAAATTAGGTCATGCGCTTAACCCTGCGCCAGCTGCAGATTTTCGTTGCCGTTGCCGAAACCGGCAGCACCACCGCGGCGGCGCAGCGGATCGCGCTTTCGCAGTCCGCGGCCAGCGCTGCCGTCAACGAATTGGAAAGCATATTGGCGACCCGCCTATTCGACAGGGTAGGCAAACGCCTGCTGTTGAATGACGGCGGTCGCGGCCTGTTGCCGCAGGCGCGATGGTTGCTGGATGGTGCCAGCGGCATCGAGCGTTGGTTTGGTTCTGCCGCAGAGACGCAGATGTTGCAAATTCATCTTGGCGCCAGTACTACGATCGGCAACTATCTGCTGCCGGGAATTATTGCCGCGTACGGCGACGCGAATGCGGCGGCACAGGTGAGGGTTGATATCGGCAATACCCAGGAGATTATCGCGGCAGTCGCCGGTTTCAATGTCGATATCGGCTTCATTGAGGGACCGTGCCATACGCCGCACATAAAGGTGATTCCCTGGCGGCAAGACGAGCTGGTGATCGTTTGCGCGCCAGGATACCAGCTGGCACAAGCGAGTTCAGGCAGCAGGATCTCGTTGAAACGGCTGGCAGAGGCCCGCTGGCTACTTCGCGAAACGGGTTCAGGCACTCGCGAAGCAGTGGAACAGGCACTGCTGCCCCACCTGCATCATCTGCAGGCGGGTCTCCAGTTGGGAGGTACCGAAGCCATCAAACAGGCGGCAGCAGAAGGCTTGGGTGTGAGCTGCCTGTCGCGATGTGTAGTCGAAGACTTTGTGGCGCTCGGGCGACTTATCATTCTAAAAACGGTACTTCCCGCGTTGACCCGGAAACTGTCCGTGATTCATCACGAAAAGAAATATCTCTCGGCGGGCCTGACGGGATTTATTTCTCATTGCCTGGTTGAAGATCGGGTTTAGCAATAATAAAACTCGCCGTCGCATTGCGCATGATTTTTTCGGATTG
>JAYVKG010000216.1:0-2002 GCA_043768625.1 Betaproteobacteria bacterium | reverse complement strand
CGGGACTACGGCTTGCGCTTGAATGAATTGATAAAGACCCGCAAGCGGCGACTGTTGCAGACCAGTATGCCGCCAAACGCCGCACCAGGCTTAGCGTTTGGCGGTGTTATGCCGAAATAGCTACTCAACCCTCAACATGATTTTCCCAATGTGCATACTGGATTCCATCAGCCTGTGTGCCTCAGCGACCTGCTCCAGCGCAAACGTCTTATGGATTACCGGCCTGACTTTTTTTGCCTCCAGCAACGGCCAGACTTTTTCGTGCAGCGAAACCGCGATCGCCGATTTTTGTGCATCCGGTCTTGCCCGTAGCGTAGAACCGGTAATAGTCTGGCGCTTCATCATCAATGGGCGGAAATCAATTTCCGCCTTGCCGCCTTCGAGAAACGCAATAAAACAATAGCGGCCTTCGAGCGCCAGCGAGCGCAAATTCTTTTCGATGTAACTGCCACCGACCATATCGAGAATCACATCCACGCCCTTTTTTTGCGTGATGGAAAAAATCTCATTGGCCCATTCCTGAGTTTTGTAATTAAACACATGGTCTGCGCCGATATTGCGGCAGAACGCCGCTTTTTCATCATTGCCGACCGTTGTGAATACGGTCGCGCCAAATGCTTTGGCGAGTTGGATGGTGGTAAGGCCTATGCCGGAGGAGCCCCCATGGACCAGCAACGACTGGCCGGCTGTCAATTTGCAAGTGTCAAACACGTTCACCCACACGGTAAAAAAATTCTCCGGCACAGCGGCAGCTTCGAGCATCGACATTCCGCGGGGTATCGGCAGGCAATGTGCGGCCGGTACTGCGCAATATTGCGCATAGCCGCCGCCGGGGGTTAATGCACATACCGGGTCGCCGATTTTCCATTGCGTGACGGTCTTGCCGGTTGCAACAATGGTGCCTGACACTTCCAATCCCATGGTAGGTGAGGCGCCAAGCGGCGGCGCATAGGTGCCAGAGCGTTGCGCCACGTCAGGGCGATTCACGCCTGCAAATTCGATTTTTACCAGCACATCATGTTCGCCAAACATCGGTAATGGCCCCGATGCGAGATGCATCACTTCAGCAGCGCCGGCGGCGGCAGTAACGATGTATTTCATGCTGGAGGGTAGGGCGGTTGAAGTGACGGCCATGGCATTTTCCGGTTGAAGTGACTTTGGTGATATTTATGATGAAAGCGGCGCCAGCGATCCGGCACGGTTTGATGTGCAAAAGCGTATGTGCGATTATGCCGAGAGCTTTTCCATTGAAATACAGGATTCTGATCATGGTCGAAAAATCCGGACGAGTCAAAACCATTCGCCCGATCATTGCAAACGGCAACACAAAACTCGCTGACATTGACCCCGGATCCACATGCAATTTTGGCGGCAAAAAAGCCGCGACCGCTGCCATTTTTGAGCAATTGAGCGCACAACTGGTCGAATTGCAGAATGTTTTGTACGCCGAACATAAACACAAAGTACTGGTGGTGTTGCAGGCAATGGATACCGGCGGCAAGGACGGCGTCATTCGCAAGGTCTTTTCGGGCATTAATCCGTTAGGCATTCACGTAGCCAGCTTCAAGGCGCCGACCGCTGCGGAATTGGATCGTGATTATTTGTGGCGCGTGCATCAGCATGTTCCGGCCAAGGGCGAAATGGTGCTGTTTAATCGCAGTCATTATGAAGACGTGCTGATCACCCGTGTCGAAGGCTGGATTGACGAAAGTACCGCCAAACGACGTTTTCGGCAGATTAACGATTTTGAAATGATGCTGGTCGAAGAAGGGACGCTCATACTTAAATTCTTCCTGCACATTTCCAAGGATGAGCAAAAGCAGCGATTACAGGATCGGTTGGATGACGAGACCAAGACCTGGAAATTCAACCTGGGCGATTTAGCGGCCCGCAAAAAATGGGGGGATTACCAGCGCGTTTATGAACAGGCTATAAACGCGACGTCAAGTCGCCACGCACCATGGCATATCGTGCCGGCGGACCGAAACTGGGTGCGGGACCT